>NZ_JAUBOX010000071.1:22243-42661 GCF_036700445.1 Microcoleus sp. T3_B1 | reverse complement strand
AACCAAAATTGGGACGTATTCTCCGCTTATAAAGCCAGTTTAGGCTTTGTTTGGGCTTAAAATTTGTTTAAGTCCCGTTATGTGGAAACGTTTGACGTATCCGCTCCCAATGCTCAAAACGCAGCGACAGCTATTGTCGATACTCTTATCGACTTTGTAAGACGCAATCAAACAAACCCAAGAGTTGAATTTGAGAAGATTATGATTAGAAGTTCCAAAGGAGAGCGATTAGTATATAAGAGTCTTAGCGAACTTGAAAATAATCGCAGTACAATTTCGGAGGCATTACAAGGATTAAATGGGACAGATCGGGATTTTATCAATACCTTCTGGCGGGCGAAGGTCGATGGAAACCGTTTTATCGGCATTACTAAGGTTTTAGGCATCTCCGCTAAACAGGCAACTACTGGAGAGATTCTTTTCTCTACTCAGCCTTTCTCTGAGGATGCAGAATTTTACCTAATCGAAGAAGATACAAGCACCACAAATCTTCCTTTGGAAACTCGACCGGGTGGAGCGGAGTTTCAGACTGCCTTTATCCTTAAGCAGCCCGAAACATTTCCCAAGGAAAAACTGGGTTGGTATGCCAGTACAATGCGTAAAGAGGTATTCGAGCTGGTATTCAATAACAAAAAAGACCCGGAATCAGGCTATAACCCAGATGGGAAATATCTCAAAGCGGCCAAACGTGCATTTAACTATTTCATGGCTCTTGGTAACATAGAAGCAATGGAAGCTATAACACCTGTTTTCAGCACACTGCAAGCACAGGTTAACCAGCAAGTTACCGTTATGGAAGCGATTCGAGCCGCCTTGAATCCTGAAGAAGTATCTACTAGAATCCTTAAAACTTATGATGCTGAAGCAATGCTCAATAACGTTGCCAACATTATCGATGGTCTTCTACCGGGAGTTGGAGGCGAGGTGAATAAAACACCCGCTCAGATAGCTGCGGAATTAAGAGAATTTGCCGCACAGCTTGAAGAAACTTCTGACGGATTCTTGAAACAAAATAAAGATCAAGGTAATAGCCTGGCTATATTATTGAATTCAGCTAAATCAACGATTAATCGCGGTGTGAGAGAGATGGTTCAACCAATATTGGATACCTACCTAATCAACTACCATCAAAACCTCCCATAAAACGTTTCAACTCCTACCCAATTGTGTTGCTATGACTGAATTTTTCTTCCCACCAAAAGACGTAAAAGCAGTCAACCCAGCAGAAGCCAGAAGGCTGTTTGAGCAAGCCAATCATTTCTGGTTTGAGGAAGGATGCTATCACCTTGTCCTACCGCTTTATCTAGAAGCCCTCAAGTACGACCCCACTGACCCAGTAATGCTCTATCAACTGGCTGTGGTTCTGCGGGCGTTTGAGCGCTTCGATGAGGCAGCACTTGCACTCGAAATGGCATCTCTTCACCAAATCCTTCTCAGCAAAATAGGCAGAAAACTTTTAGATAGAAGGAAAAAATGGCTGCTGAAACATCTTTATAATGCACGGCCCTTGCCCATACCAGCAATAGAAATCGACATAAAACAATTTGTCTTAAAGACTTTTAATTATAATGAGTGGCTTGAAATTGCTATTGCTGCTAGCGAGCGGAGAATGTTTCTTTTGGCAGCAATTACCTATGACAGAAGTCTGCCTTTTTCTGAATTCCAAAAAACTTGGGAAGCCGAACAAGCCAGACTTAATAATCAGAGCGATATCGCAATATTAAATAATCTGCGACCATCCGCCAGACAGCTATTTGAGAAAGCCAATCATTTCTGGTTTAAGGAAGGACGCTATCACCTTGTTCTACCAATTTATCAAGAAGCCCTCAAGTACGACCCGACTGACCCAGTAATGCTCTATCAACTTGCGGTTGTGCTGCGAGCCTTTGAACGGTTCGATGAAGCTGTGCAAGCACTCGATCTGGCATCCCTTTATCAAGACCGTCTGAGTGAGAGGGGCAGAAAGCTTTTTGCTACAATGAAAGAGTGGCTACTGCAACGTCCCTCTTATAGGCCGCCTCTGCCCATTCCCGCGTGGGAAATCGACCTCAAGCAACTTTATTCGATGAATTTTAATAGGAATAATTGGTCTGTAATTAGTGCTGCTGCTGAAGATCGTAGAATGTTTCTTTTGGCTTACGAAACTTATCTTAATGGTAAGGGTTGGTATGACTCTGAAATACTTAAGGAGGAAGAAGAGCTGCGACGCGAGAATGAGAGCGATCGATCGAACTTAAATTATATGCGACGAGATTAAGGTAACTTCTCTGTGCAATATTTCAAACTTACTTAAGACCTTACCATCAAGACATTAGTCCGAGACCATAATTCACATTGTTGCCAAAGTCAAAGAGGAAGTTGAGAACTATGAATCACATAGAAGCAAAGCGGTTATTTGATGAAGCGAATCGTCTGTGGTTTGGGGATATAAAGTTCAACAAAGTGCTACCTCTGTATCGAAAGGCCCTGAAGTACGATCCAACCAATCCTGTCATTCTCTATCAGCTAGCTAACGTGCTGTGGGCTTTTGAACAATTTGACGCAGTGCCAGCGTTAGTTGCCAAAATAGAAAAACACTTAGACCGTTTCAGCGATTTCGGGAAAGAAATGTTTGCTAAAGAAAAATCCCGGTTGCTCGCTCCATCACCTTTCAAAACTCCGATGCCCATACCAGCTTGCTCCATTGACTTAGAAGAACTTGATTCAAAGCGTTGGCCTTGGGAGAAATGGATGGACATTAGATCGCCAGCAGAACAGCGCAGAATGTTTAACTTAGCAGCCCGGGATCGAGATAGAGGTTATCTTTTCGATGGTGACTCAGCAAGAGAGATATGCAAATTAGACGATAAAAACAGCGATTGTTTTGATGATTGACTACTAATGTTCCCCGATGCAAAAGAGTAAAAAATTCTTTGAAAAAGCTGAGCTTTTTTAGAGAAATTTGAAGAATCTCAGCTTTTTCAGAACGAGTGGAAAAACATGAATATCATAGAAGCAAAGCGGTTATTTGATGAAGCGAATCGTCTCTGGTTTTCGCAAGGAAAGTTGAACAAAGTATTGCCACTGTATAGAGAGGCCCTGAAGTACGATCCGTCTAATTCTGTCATTATCTATCAGCTAGCTAACGTGCTGTGGGCTTTTGAAGAATTTGACGAAGTGCGAGCGTTAGTTGCCAAAATAGAAAGAAACTTAGACCGTCTCAGCGATTTCGGGAAAGAAGTGTTTGCTAAAGCAAAACCCAGGCTGCTTTCTCCATCACCTTTCAAAACTCCGATGCCAATACCAGCTTGCTCCATTGACTTAAAAGAACTTAATTCAATGGGTTTATCTCACAAACAATGGATGTGTATTTCATCAGCAGCAAAACAGCGCAGAATGTTTAACTTAGCCGCCCTGGGTGAAGAGCGAAGTTTTCCGTTTATCACTCGTCAATCACAAATAGAAAAACGCAAACTCAAGCAAGAAAACGACAATTGTTTTGGGTATTTAGAACTAATGTTCCCAGACGCAAAGCGATTATTTGATGAAGCGAATCGCCTCTGGTTTGGGTATGGAAAGTTCAACAAAGTATTGCCACTGTATAGAGAGGCCCTGAAGTACGATCCGTCCAATCCTGTCATTCTCTATCAGTTAGCTAATGTGCTGTGGACTTTTGAACAATTTGGCGAAGTGCGAGCCTTAGTTGCCAAAATAGAAAAACATTTAGACCGTTTCAGCGATTTCGGGAAAGAAATGTTTGCTCAAGAAAAATCCCGACTGCTCGACCCATCACCTTTCAAAACTCCTATGCCAATACCAGCTCGCTCCATTGACTTAGAACAACTTGATTCAAGGGGTTGGTCTTGGGAGAAATGGATGGACATTGGATGGCCAGCAGAAGAACGCAGAATGTTTAACTTAGCAGCTATGGCTGAAGAGCGAAGTTGTATTTTTGATGGTGACTCAGCAAGAGAGATATGCGAACTCTACCAAAAAAACAGCGATTGTTGTGATGATTTACTACTAATGTTACCCGAAGCAAAAGAGTAAAAAATCCTGAAAAAACTGAGCTTGTTTCAACTGTATCCCAAGAAAAAATGAAAGGAGCAAATGACTAAAACTAAGGTTTTGCCCCAACCCCGTCACAGAGACGCCGATCGCGATCGCTCACATTAGGATTAGTTCTCAAATAATCTCCCACCCAGTCACAGCCCCTCACCAGCAAATCGTCAAGATCCAAATTCCACAAAATCACCCGATTATCCCGGCCTGCAGAAGCCAGAACCTTCCCATCCGGGCTAAAACTCACACTCATCACACTATCCTTGTGACCCGTCAAAGTTTTCAGCAAAGTCCCGCTGCGACTCCACAGCTTCACCTTATGATCGTAACTGCCCGAAGCAACCAACAAACCATCCGGGCTAAAACCCACGCTAGTCACGCTGTCGCTAGAACCCTTCAGCAGCGTCGCCACCAAAGTCCCATCTACCTTCCACAATTTCACCGAATTGTCGTAACCAGCCGAAGCCAGCATTTTGCCATCAGGGCTAAAAGCAACCCCCAACACAAAACTGTTGTGAGCTGCTTCAAAAGTTCTTAGCAAACGACCGTCCCGATTCCAGAGTTTGAGAGTACCATCATCGCTTGCAGAAGCCAGCATCGAGCCGTCGGGACTGAAAGTCACCCCAGTCACCCAGCCTGTGTGTCCCGTCAAAGTCTTAATCAGCCTGCCGTTTCTAGTCCAGAGTTTCACAGTCTTATCCTTGCTAGCCGTTGCCAGAATCTCGCTGTCGGGGCTAAAACTCACGCTCATCACGCTGTCAGCGTGGCCGTCGAGAGTGAACAGCACAGAAGGCGAACACGGGAATAGCGGAGCCGAAGGACAAGGGAGAATATTATTCATGCCATCTTCTGTCAAACTCCACACCTTCACCGTTTTGTCGTAACTCCCAGAAGCAAGTAGCTGGCCGTCGGGGCTGAAACTGACGCTGGCGACTCTCTGAGTGTGTCCTTCCAAGGTTTCGAGCAAAACTCCCGTGCGACTCCAGAGTTTGATAGTGTTGTCCGTAGAAGCAGAAGCCAGCCTTTGGCCGTCGGGGCTGAAAGTAACGCCTTGCACCCGGTTTTGGTGTCCGTCGAGGGTTTTGAGCGGCACGTCATCGAGTCGCCACAGCCTGATAGTTTTGTCAAAACTTGCCGAAGCCAAGGTTTTGCCTTCCGGGCTAAAACTCACCTGAGTAACTCGATCGGCGTGTCCCTCAAAAGTTCTCAGTAAGCGACTCTCTGGTTTAATGTTGCTAGCATCGGTTGGGCGTTTGTCGCCAACACCAGCAAGACTCCAGAGTTTGACAGTCCCGTCTGCACTTCCAGAAGCAAGTGTTTGACCGTCGGGGGAGAAACTGACACCAAATACCCACTTGCTGTGTCCCCGCAAAGTTGCGAGCAGTTCACCTTTTTTTGCTGGTGTTGAATTTTCTGTTGGTGGGTGTTTGAGTGCAGCGAGGCTCCAGATTTTCACCGTTTTATCTTCACCCGCACTGGCGATCGTTTCACCATCGGGGGAGAAACTGACGGTGTAAATTTTCGAGGGTTGTCTGTTTTCGCTGTGCCATAAATTAGCGATTAACTTACCGTCGGAACTCCACAGTTTCACAGTACCGTCATCGCTCGCCACAGCGATTATTTTGCCGTCGCGGCTGAAGCTTAGCCAATTTACGGGAGCAAATTGTTCGATCGTTCGCAGCAGCGTGCCATCGGTTTTCCAAAGTTTGATAGTTTTGTCTGTAGAGCCACTGGCGATCGTTTGACCGTCCGAGCTAAAAGCAACGCTGGTAACGCTATTAGTATGCCCTTTGAAAGTTGCCAGTAAACTGCCGTCTGTTTGCCAAATTTTGACAGTTTTATCTAAACTGGCCGAGGCTATGATTTTGTTGTCGGGACTGAACGTGACACAGGAGACGCTGTTAGTATGACCTTTAAAAGTTGCCTGCAAACTGCCGTCGCGCCGCCAAAGTTTGACTGTTTTATCTACACTGGAGGAAGCTATTGTTTCACCGTCTGGACTGAAGCTAAGACCCCAAACTACATCGCCGTGTCCTTCCAAGCGGTTGCGTTCTTTGACTCCATAAACTGCCTGCTGGAGGGCGGCAGAAATCAGAATTTCGGTGTCTTTGAGAGTAGACATTTGTTGGGAGTGTTCGATCTGTTTCCACTTTTTACCAGCTCTCAAACTTTCCATCATGGCGTCAAATTTGTTGTTTGAGAAATAAAGTGCTTCTGAAGCGGCTGTCAGGGTACTGATTTCGGCTCGCTGAGTTTGAGCGACAGCTAGCTGTTTTTGACCCACAGCCCGCCACCAAAAATTTACGGCGGCGATGGTGGAACTGGTGAGCAGCATGACGCCGATCACTGCTAATCCCAGCAGTTGTTTGAGAAAAGTATTGGCTCGGTAGAGCTGTGCTTGACTCATTTTTTTGTCTGCTTCTGCTTTGTGCAGTCTCGCTTCTAAGCCGAATCTTTGGCGGATCGGTCGCACTAAATAGTCGTGTACCAATTGATAGCGGTCTTCGGGGGCTTCCCGTAGCAGAAATAGCAAACCGTGACCAACTAAAATGTCTAAAATTAAGTCGAGGTTGTCGGTTTTCTTTTGTCGGCTTTCAGGGTCTTTGGCGAAGTGTCGCGGTAGGGGAATTCGGTTTCTGCCGATCGCCGATAATTCGGTTTCGCGGGCATCGGCTGGCTGCGAGCCTGTAACTAATGAGAGTTCGTGTTTAGTTTTTATCAGTCTAACGCCTCTTTCATCTGTCAGGGAAAACAAGATTTTCCAAGCTGCGTCTTCGTTAACCAGGCCACAGTCAGAGATGACTCTTTCGAGCGATCGCTTCACTAATTCCGCTTTGGGATTGTCCCCCAATTGCTGGTATTGTGCTAGACTGGTAATACCTTCTTCTTGTAGTTGCGCTCCTACTACCTGCAATTCGATTGGTCGCACTTCTTGCAGTTCGTCTGCTAAATCTTCTACGAAGGCATCGATCAGTGCCGGCTCTAAATAAAATTCCGCCCGTTCTGTTAAGTGTCCGATGACAGCCCGCGCGTCTTTGATAGAAAAACTCCGCAGTTGGTAGCGGATACTTTTGTCGAGAATGTTATTGTTAATAGCGTCAAGATTAGGGAAGCGATCGCAATCTAGTAAGTAGTGCAAATAATCTTCGCGCAAGCACAGAATGATCTTGACATAAGGCAAGTTCAAAAACAAACGCAAAAAATTATAAAAAAGTTGTCTTTGTGCCACTGAAGTCGAAACAAAGAAAAACTCTTCAAATTGATCGAAAATCAGCACAGTCAACAAATTATTTGTGGCATTTTCGCGCAACTGCTCTATAATAAAAGAAGAGACTTCCGAGCTGCGAGCCGGAATCAGCGAGCAACTTCTTTTGTGGATTTCCTGTAGTCCTTTCGAGATTAATTTACTTTCCTCTTCGGCTTGTTTGTCGTACAGTGCGCTGTTCAAAGCATTTTCTAACTCCACCAGCCAGTCGGTGTAAACTTTGACTACTACAGGCAATGTATCCCGCGCGCCCGGAGTAATATTTTTCAAAGCTGGTACTAAGCCGGCATTGACTAGAGAACTTTTCCCGACTCCGCTGGGCCCATGAATAATAGTTAATTTATGGTCGTCCCTGCTAATTCTTTCTAGCAAGCTATTGATATCTGTTTGGCGCGAGTAAGCTGTCATTTCGGCTGCGATGGCAGCTTGGTTTTGAGCTGAGGGGCCTGAAGGATTGACCGCTTGGCGCTGCTGCTGCAATTGGCTGGCTCCGATAAAAGCTCTAAATCCGTATTGATATTCGATCGAACGCTGGGTTTTTTTAATCCGAAACGCTTTAAGATACTCTCCCTGCTCGAAATAAACCGCTTGTAATTCCGTCAAAATATCGATGTAAAGTCGGGGGTCGTACTTCGGCTCGCTTTGAGATTGAGCCAACTCCAAAGAATGAACCGCCGCTTCCCACTGGCCTAGCTGCCGCAAACTTCGGGCTAAAAGTAAAAGATACGAACTCCTGTCGGATTTAGGATGTTGGATTTTAGATTTGGGTTCGTTACTTAACTCGTTAGGGCCGAGAAATTCTGGATAATTTCCCTCAAACCCCAATCTCAAATCTTCAATCAGCAATCTCAAATCATTAGGCGTTTGATCCAAAATCGCCAAAGCCAACTCGGCTAGCTGGCGGGCTTGACTCCACCTCGACTCTTGCAGGGCAACTTCAGCCAAAAAGCCGTAATCTTGAGCTAGTTGGCTGGGAGTACCGTAAGTGAAGTGCAACTGCAAAGAATTTTCAGCTAATGCTTGCAACTCTCCCCAAGCTTTCAGGCGCTGCAGCACTTCTCCGAGGTGTGCTGTCACCTCAGCTACTAATTCCGGGCGTGAGGCCAGGGAGAAAGCGTTTCTAGATTGTTCCAGGCTAATCCAAGCTTGTTCCCAGTGCTGGCGGTTGGCAACCGGGTTTCTGGCTGCTTGCAAGCGGTGACACAGGGCTATGTGAAACAGCACTATGCCTTCTCTCTCTAAAAATAAAATATTGGGGACAGGATTCGACAAGGAGGGGAAGGTTTCTGGGTTTTCGGAATTTTCCAAGTTTGCCAGTTCCCAGTTGCCCGTTTGCTGCTGCCAAAATGCTAAACTTTCTTGGTAGTGAATTAAGGCTGTTTCGGTTTGATCGCTGACATAGTAATCTCGACCGAGAACGAATTGCAGGCTGGCTTTGAGGGCGGGTTCTAATTCTTCACCGCGATTTTGTAAATCTCTTAAAGCTAATTCTAGTTCTCGGCGTGGCAAAGAGCCGATCGCCAAATCGAAGGTATTGCCCGGACTCAATGGCGAATACGAGTGGACATCTGATTGTCGTGGGTTTTGGGGCCCTGAGTTAAAAGTTAGAAAGCGTTCTCTGGGGCTGAGTTCGCGCTCCATGTCGCGTTTTTCGCACTGGGTGTCGCAGGTCTCACAATTAGCGATGGTGCTGACGTTGCTGCTGGCGAGTTCTTGATTAAGTTCGCCTATTTTAAATATAGTATCGGCCCGCCTAGCGAGGAAATTAATTAATTCGTCAACGCCCATTTCAAATTTAATTGTGGCGGCGGCCCAACTTTTGAAATCCGGGGCCAGACGAATCATTTTGGTCACGATATCATCTGTTACCCACAAAATCACTGGGCAGGAAAAATTTTTGCGAAATTCGTCTCGCACTTGATTGGTAGAAGCCATCAATTCGTCGATCGCTACTACTGTTTCTAAACCGAATACCATCAAAGCCGAGGCGGCACCGACAGGCGAGTACCCCTCGTGAAAAGTGCTTGCCTGCAGGGTCGTGTAGAGGGTTTTAACTGAAGGTGGCAGGACGATATCTTGAATTGGAACTGGGGACACTTCTCGCAGCCGCTGCGCTATTGTCTGCCGCAACTGCTCGTAGTTGCAACGCACCAAAATTAGCGAGAATTGGTGTTGAGACATTGTGATTGACCTGACCAGAGTTTTGAGCGATCGCTCGTTGTAGTTGGCAGTTTCTTGTACCTTAATTAGATCGGTCATGCGTGCACCTCTTTTGCATTAATCAATTACCTAACGCTCGCCAATCGTGACTGAAAGCGTATCTACTTAGACATCGCCGTCTCTGTCTCACGCTTTATCTCTGTATAAATACGTAGTTTTCCGTACTTGTCCTATCAATACTTACATATTTATTAGATCCAATGTAAAGATATCATACCTCTCAATCTCATAGAATGCTAGACTTGCCAATAAAAATTTAAGGTTATCTTAGATTTTTTGATTCAGGTATATATAAAGGACTACAGATCGTAAATAGCCAACCGCTAAGTTTATCCTTATAGCGACGACTAGCTATTAGTAAACAACTCCCATATATCTGTAGCAGGCATTTAACACAACAGCCAAAACAATTGTCGTCCGGGATGGGATTATGTGAAGTTAAGAGCAACAGGTAAAAACAGACATAGGGGGTATGACATTGCAGATATGAGAGTTGAGAGTGGGCAAAGTCCTTAGTGTGGTGGCAAAGTTTTACAGGACAATAACATTCACCGCCTATAGCCAGCATTCAACAGAAATCTGCCAGTGGCAAAAACCGCTGGCAGATTTCTGTATTGGATGGTAAAATTTCGGATTTTTGAGCGATGAATTTTCCGTTAAATACTTTCTAAGTCCCTCGTGGTTAAGGGTTCTTAGAGTGGCGAAGCTATCTCAAAAATCCCAACTATTTTGCTTCAGTGCGCTGCAGCCACTCCTTATATTTTCTGGTTTCTGCTAGGGCTGGATTAATCCCAAACCAACGACCTTCTTGATCGCGGTATTCAAAGACAAACATACTTCGCAACAAGATTTGAGACTCTTCTTCGCCGGTTACACTTTGTCGGTTGACGACTTGAAACAGCAATTCCCATTCCATGTCATTGATGGCTCCCAAAAGGTCATCGCGATATTCTTGAATGACGCTTTCGAGGCATTCGCGAGAGAAGGGAGGGTCTTCGTGCTGCAAACAGCTATACAAAAGCATCAGTAGATTGCGAACGTGACCGCCACTAATCCGACAAAGCCGATCTAAAGTTTCGGGAGAGTCAAACACCTGGGAAATCAAATCAAGGCGTTGAGGGGGAGCAACTTTCGGGAAAGCTCTAGCTAATACTAGCTGCCGCAGCAGTGCCATTCCTTCGAGGTGGTCTTCGCCCGATCGCACTTGCACTGGTACCATCGGCATCACCTTGGGCTTGACTCCAAATCGACTGGCGAGGCGGCCGAAGTCGTTGGAAAAAATCAAAGTCAGGGGAATCGTGTAGACGACATGGCAACTGAGTTTTTTCAACTGTTCGCCGCGGTCTAAAAACAGGTATTCTGGCTGGGTGCGTCCGTTGGGTTTGATGCAGGGGTCAAGGCGATCGAGGTTGTCAACGATGACTGCGAGTCCTTTTTTGCCTTGGTGCTTGAGTTCGGCGTTAGCTTTGTTGAGGAGTTCTTCGTTGATGGACTGCAAGATGCTGTTGGTGCGGGGTTCGAGATATTGCCTGAGTTGCGATCGCAGTTTGGGAGAGTCTTTCGTTTTAGCCGTAACTTTAGCAATGCCTATAGATAACTCCGCTTCCGCTGACAAATCTATGGGAGTCTGCAAAAATTCTGCCACTTCTGCAAACAGATTTGTAAAATAGCTCGGTCTGAGTTTGATTTTAGCGGATTCCATAGTTTCGCTGACTTGGCGCGCAATGCTCAGCAAAATATCGCTGATATCTACATCACCCATGTCTAAGTCTTGGGAAGACTCGAAGTAAACGACGCAAAAACCCTCTTGTTCGAGCTCAGCTTTGAGTCGAAACAATTCCGTAGATTTGCCACAGCCGATATGTCCTGTAAATAGCTGACAGGTTGGCTGGTCAGGCGAGATGCGGGTAATGGTTCGCTGTAAAGATTCAATGATTTTGCCGCCCCGCACGGAACCAAAATCAATGTAGTATTGATAATCCCCTGGGTCTCCCGCAACAAGGGTCTTGCTGGGGTTGCAGGCTTTATAGAATCTGTCTAATTCGAGTGCGATCACAATGGAAGCCGAATAAAAGTTAAAAAGTTAATCGAAAGTCTAAACTTTCTTTACTTGAGTTTAGTTTGATTTGTAACCTTTTGCCCTGTGGGGTAATGCCCTAAATACCCAAAGAACCTTTATCTGGTAAGGGGTTTTCCCGGCGCAGGAATTGGGAACTTTTAATTAATAATTTTTTATTACTTAGCGGTATCCGTGATATTACTGATATTGGCAGGAGTCTGGGTAAATTTGCGGGGATCTGGTTAAATGGTAGGGGAAAACAGGGCTCAAGAGACAGAGATTAAACAGTTTTGAATTTGTGCTAATCCTTAATTACTATATTGTCAAGACGTAGATGGCTAGTTTTGGAGCGGTTTCTCAAACAGAGTTAGGGCGCAGGCGCCAAAAGTTGCGGCAGCAGAGACGCGCTCGATTGGCGGCTGTTGTGTGGCAAATGCTGGCAGCAAGCGCGATCGCCGGGGGTTTGCTGTGGTGGATTGGGCAGCCGGCTTGGTTGATTGCCCGATCGGAACAAGTGAAGGTGGAGGGCAATCAGTGGCTATCGGATAAGGCGGTGCGGTCTTTGGTTCCGCTGTCTTACCCGCAATCATTGTGGGGGATTCAACCGCAGGCGCTGGCCCAAAAGCTGGAGTCAACGGGGCCCATCGCTAAAGCGAAGGTGACTCGTAACTTGTTTCCGCCGAGTTTGACTATAGAAGTGGCAGAACGCCTGCCGGTGGCGATGGCGCAGCCGACGGCGGTGTTGCGATCGAACAGTGACAAGGAAAAAGTGGGGTGGCTGGACGCTCGCGGAGGTTGGATGCCGTCGGATAGTTATACTGCTGTACGATCGCAGAATAGTTCGATCGGGCCCGGCAGCATTCCGGGAACGCAGCCTCAGCGTTCTTTGCCCACTTTAAAAGTCATCGGGCCTTTGGAACAGTATCGCGCCTCTTGGCCGAAGTTTTACCAAGGACTCAGCGGCTTGACGGTGAAAGTGTTTGAGATTAATTGGCAAAACCCGAACAACTTGATCTTGAAAACAGAGATCGGTACCGTACACTTAGGGCCGTACAGTTCCAAGACTGCGGAGCAACTTAAGGTTTTAGACCGAATGCGACAATTGCCAAAACAGATAGATTCAAGCAAAATAGCCTACATTGACTTGAAAAATCCTGCTTCGCCGATCGTCCATTTGCCACAACTCCCCGGCAGTTTGGAAAGTTCAACTCCCGCACCAACTCGCGCCCAGAATTGATCCTCTGTCAACAGAAGGTAGAAGGTATCGATCGATAGGCAGAATTTTTGCCCATCAGGATCTATAGGCAGGGCTTGCAATCAGCACAGTTTTTGGATAGCGCTCCGCGTCTGGGGCTAGTATCCATTTTTTTTCCTTCTGCCTTGCTTACAATTGCCTTGATCCGGTCAAGCACCTTGATGGCGTCAAGCGAGGTCTGGGCTAGCGAGGCCGGCAAAATCCGAGATTGCTAACATTAAGCATCCATCAGTGTTAGTTTTTCGCGCAACTTAGCCTATAGTTGATTGTGAATTGGCGTTTAGTTAACAAGCTCTAATCTACCATCCCCGACTCTAATGAAGCTTAATAATAGACAGGGGTCTGACCAAGACAGTCCCCCTTCGGAAGAAGTAAAAAATTTTCCGGTGGCTGCAGATTCCGCCAATCCCTTTAGACGCAAGTCTGGTTATGTAAATGTAGATAGTATTGATATCGATCCTATGGTCAATCCCAAAGACATAATGCCCAGCAGTGCCGCCAAAATCAAAGTAATTGGCGTCGGCGGTGGTGGGGGCAACGCCGTTAACCGGATGATTGCCAGCGAGGTTTCTGGTGTCGAGTTTTGGTGTGTGAATACAGATTCCCAAGCTCTGGTTCTCTCAAATGCTCCGAAACGCTTGCAAGTCGGACAGAAGTTGACGCGCGGTTTGGGGGCGGGGGGCAATCCGGCGATCGGTCAAAAGGCTGCGGAGGAATCTCGTGACGAGGTTGCTAATGCTCTGAATCACGCGGATTTGGTATTTATCACAGCCGGCATGGGCGGCGGTACGGGCACGGGCGCGGCTCCGATCGTGGCTGAGGTCGCTAAGGAAATGGGCGCCTTGACTGTAGGCATAGTAACGCGGCCTTTTACGTTTGAGGGACGGCGGCGCACCAGCCAAGCTGAGGAAGGGATTGCGGCTTTGCAAACCCGGGTGGATACGCTGATTGTAATTCCTAACGACAAGCTGCTGTCTGTGATTTCGGAACAAATGCCCGTACAAGAGGCTTTTCGAGTTGCTGACGATATCCTGCGCCAAGGGGTTCAGGGTATTTCTGACATTATTACTATTCCCGGTTTGGTGAATGTTGACTTTGCTGACGTGCGGGCAGTAATGGCTGATGCGGGTTCGGCTTTGATGGGCATCGGCGTGGGTTCTGGCAAGTCGCGGGCTAGGGAGGCTGCGATGCAGGCTATTTCTTCGCCTCTGCTGGAAGCTTCGTCTATTGAGGGCGCTAGAGGTGTGGTGTTTAACATCACGGGCGGTACTGACATGACGCTGCACGAGGTGAATGCGGCGGCTGAGACGATTTACGAGGTTGTCGATCCGAATGCCAATATTATTTTTGGAGCGGTGATTGACGAGCGGCTTCAGGGCGAAATTAAGATTACTGTGATCGCTACTGGTTTTTCGGGGGAAGTTCCGGCGTCTCCGCCTCCGGGGCGGACGCAAAATGTTAATGCTCCTTGGCGGGCTGCAACTGTGCCGGTGACTCCTGCTCAACAGACGCCCGATCCGAAAGCGAAACCGCCGCAGGATTTGGGATTGGATATTCCTGAGTTTTTGCGTAACCGTCGCCCGCCAAGATGATTTTAGATTTTAGATTTTAGATTGGGGATTTGGCGATTTTGGATTTGGCGATTTTGGATTTTAGATTGGGGATTTGGCATTGAATCTCCACTCTCCCATCTAAAAAATCGAAAATATCGATCATCTAAAATCTCAAATCTAAAAAATCTAAAATCTAAAATCTAAAATCTAAAATTTCCAGGGTTTGTCCTGGTTCGGGTTCGAGGAGTTGGGTGGAGAGTCCCGATTTTGCTAGTAAATCGCGAAATTCGGGGATGCTGCCGATCGAGCGCACTAACATTGGTAAAATGCCTGTGGCTCGGATGTCTCCCGCCGCTGTAGGCAGGAAAAACCTAGGTTTCAGTGTTTGGGCCAGGCCGAGGGCTTCAGAAGGCCCGATGATGACTTGTCCGAGGAATGGGAAGATTTGACCGATGACTGGGGCGATGGCTACGTCTACTGTGTCTATTTTCTGTTTGACTTTTTCTAATGGCGGCAGGTGCGGTTCGTAATAAAGTGTCTCGCCGCTGCTTAAATCTTTGAGCAAGTAGCCGTTTTCTTCCTGTCCGGGCCCGATTTCGGCTCCGGGTACGGCGGTAATTTGTAACTTTTCTTTATAATTAAATTCTTGCCAATTGGCTAAAGATGTGATATGGGTGTAACCTAAACTGCTGAGGACTTTGGCGGCGGTGGGTGAGGCGATCGCGGGAATCGTGCGATCGAGCTGTTCGAGTGTTGGTCTGTGACAGTGGTCGTCTAATCCTTGGGAAATCAGGATGAGGTCGATCGGCGGTAAGGTGCTGGGAGTGAAGGGGACGGGGGTGTTGTGGTAGGCGGTGAACAGCCAGGGTTGACCGTAAAATACGAGGGGATCGACCAGCCAGGGATCGACGAGGATGGTTTGACCGGCGATGTGGAAGATCCAAGAGTTGAGGTCGATTCGGGTGAGTTTCACGGTTGTTTGCAATAATTCTTTACATTTGGTTTAATCATAGCTAATTTTGTTTGGGAATTTTAACGCCTTCGGAAGCACAGGCGGGACGCCCGTGCCACGGGGAAGCACAGGCGGGACGCCCGTGCCACGGGGAAGCACAGGCGGGACGCCCGTGCCACGATGAACCCAGATATTATTGGGATGTGTCTGTGTTTATCTACGGTTGAAAAAAGATGATTAAATCGAAGATTCCTGTGGCTTTGACTGTGGCGGGTTCTGATAGTGGCGGCGGGGCCGGAATTCAGGCGGATTTGCGGACTTTTGCGTTTCACTGCGTGCACGGTACAAGTGCTTTGACTTGCGTGACGGCTCAAAATACTTTGGGGGTGACGCGGGTGGATGCTTTGCCGGCGGAGGCTGTGGCCGCTCAAATTGAGGCGGTGGTTGGGGATATTGGGGTGCACGCTGTGAAAACTGGGATGCTGCTGAATCGGGAAATTATGGCGGCGGTGGCTTCACAGGTGGAAGCTTTGGGAATAGGGAATTTGGTTGTCGATCCGGTGATGGTTTCACGATCGGGCGATCGATTGATTGATGACGGGGCGATCGCATTTTTGCGGGATGTTTTGATTCCAATGGCTGCTGTCGTGACTCCGAATCGGTTTGAGGCTCAGATTTTGAGCGGTTTAGAGATTGTTTCTCTAGACGATATGCGATCGGCGGCGCAGCAGATTTATCGTTTGGGTGCGAAAGCTGTTTTGGTGAAGGGCGGCGGGATGGCGGGAGATTTGCGGGGAATTGATGTTTGGTTTGATGGTACGCGGTTGGATGTGTTGAAGACTGAGAATGTTGATACTCCCAATACTCACGGGACTGGTTGTACTTTGAGTGCTGCGATCGCCGCTAATTTAGCATTAGGTAAAGATTTGTTTACGGCGGTGACATTAGCTAAGAATTATGTTACTACTGCTCTCAAATATGCTTTGGATATTGGGGAAGGTCAAGGCCCAGTAGGGCATTTTTTCCCCCTGTTACTGAAGTAATAAGTTATTTGTTACTTGTTTGAGTCTGCTAATAATATCAAATCCCTTAGCATCGAAATTATTCCTCTCTCTCTTCTCTTCCTCTGTGTTCTCTGCGTACTCTGCGGTTAAATCATTCCGATCCAACCGCAATTGATATAACCAATAACATGAGTGAACCGCCAACAGTCAACAATCAGTTAATTTCTTAATTTTTCAGGCGAAAGAGCGATCGCCACCAAGTCTTCGATTTTCTTAATATTCGGATCGCCGGCCAAATAACCAATCCCTCGGTGCAAGTGCAGGCGAAACTGTTTCGCTAGAGTTTCTTTTTCTGTGCCTAAATTGTCTTGGTGACAGCGCTGCTTGAGGGCCATTATCAAGATTTCGGCCATGTCGCCGCCGAAGACATCCCAGCTTAATTCGACGTTGCTGTCGCTGGGAATTGGTACTGGCGATGGGATGCTGGGTTCGGCGAGCGATCGGCAAAATCCCCACCTGCATAGAATATTCCACTGATCGATTTTTGTCGAGCGTTTCAGTTTTGATAGTTGGTCTTTGCCTGTTTGGGAGAGGCGGATGCGATCGACTGGTGGTTCCATGAGTTTGAGATTGTTTGGTATATTGTAAACAGTGTTAATATTGGGGAAGCAAAGCCTCTAGATAACTGGAAATAATTAACATTTTTTTACACGGCGCGACTTGATTAAATCGGTTTTTTTTGGTATTCTTATTTTAGTAGGATTTATCCTTAATAATGGGATGGTGGCAAAAATAAAATTTTCGCAACCATCCCATTATGATATATATACTACCGCAACTCCCCAGCAAAGTCAAGGGGGTTGCGGCTATTTTTTAGCGCGAATTTTTATTCCCAGAAGTAACCTTTTTCGACGGTGGTTTGGTGTTTGGCGGAGTCGTATTTGAGGAGGTAGCTGTGGGCGATCGCCTCTAATTCTTGGAGTTTTTCGTATTCTACTTTTCTAATTTCCGTGTCGGTAGAAAGCAGGATGACTTGGTGGCTGGCTGAGGGGAAATAGCGTTCCACTAGGTTGTTTCTGTGGGAGGAGTCGAGGCGGCCCAAGGGAGTGTCGATCGCCACTGGCAATTGTCTCCCGGATACTCTCGCTAATCCCCACAAAAAGGCGATCGCCAGCAGTTGTTTTTCCCCGGCTGAAAGTCGGTGTTTGGGTACCGGTTTGCCTTCTGGATCGTAAATGGAGAGGCTAAATGTTTGAGTGTCGATCGCAACTCTGTGCACGAGGTCGGTTTTGTGCAACAGGTAGCGGAAACAGTCGGTAATTTCTATTTCGAGTTTGTTGAGTTTTTTGAGGGTGAGTTTTTCTTTAAAGAGTTTCAGGGTAGCTTGGGCTTTGGCGATCGAAGCGATGACGTGTTGGCTGTTTCTGATGGTGATGAATTCGCTGCTGTAGTTTTCTAGTTCTTTTTGGTTTTTGGCTAATTCTCTCTCTAATTCATCGACGCGGCGGTTGGCTGATTCGCAGGCTGCGGATGCGATAGCGACTGCATTTTGGGCTTTCCTGACCTCATCTTCTAGTTTTTCGTAGGCTTCGGGGGAAGCGGCGGCTGCGAGTTGTCTGTCTGTAAAGTCGATTTCTGCTTCGATGTTTTTGATTTCTTCTATTTGGTCGCGGGCTAGAATTTGCTGGGCTTTGATTTGGTAGTTAAGAAGGTTTTCTAGTTGCTGGATGCTGTTGTTGTCGGCGTTCATCCAGGGCGGGGCGTCTGTTCCCGCTTGCTGTTCGAGTTCTTGGTTTTCTTGGCGGATGAAGTCTTGAATTTTATCTAGCTGTTGGGGATTTAAGGAGATTTCCGCGATATAGTTGAGAAGGCGATCGCTTCTTTGTTTGATAACATTTTGGGCAATCTTTGCTTGCTGCTGGCTGGCTTCTGTTTCTGCTTGAATTTTGGCTTCACTTAGCAAGGGCGAAATTAGGGCTAGTGGTAGCGTATTTGATGCCAATTCCATCATGGTTTGACGGGTTTTTTCGGCCTTATTTCGGTAGTCATTTAGCTTGCTGTCTAGTTGACTGCGATCGGCGGCAATTTTCCCGCCTTCAGAAATAAATTTTTCTGATGCTTGTTTCTGATTTTTTTGAGCTTTATCTAATTCGTTTTTAAAGCTGGCTTGTTCTTGCTTAGCTAAGTCTATTTCATCAGTAATTGTCTTAAAAGTTTGTTCGATTTTCTCTAAAGCAGCCAAGTCTTTTTTGCCAGCAATTTCTTTCCGCTTGCGGCCGGCTAATATTTCTAAATCGACGGCGAGGCGTTCTGCTAATTCTAAACCTAAAAGAGATTTAATCGCCCCGACGACAAAATCTGGCGGTGTTTCGAGTTCGGCGAGTTCTTTTACTTGTTCGCCGTCAAACAAAAATAGGTTGGATATTCCGACGGGCAAAAGGGTTTCGATGTATTCGTCCCAGGTGTTAGTAATTGCTTTGTCTGACCACCAATCGCTGACAATCTCGCTGTAGATGAGAATGCTTAAGTTATCTTTGATATCTGATTTTTTCCAGTATCTAACTATTTTGAATTGAGCTAATTTGTCGTCTTGGACTTGTTCAAATGTTAGTTCGACGCGGGTATCTTCTAATGGGGGAGTGTGGCGGTTGACGCATTGATTGAGAAAGTCGCTGTAGCTTAAATTGCCTCTGGTGGAACATTGGGCGCGGCCACCGTAGAGGGCGAGGCGAATGCCGTCCATGAGGGTGGTTTTGCCGCCGCCATTCATGCCGCCAAATAGGATGACTGGGCAGGGATTTCCGTCTTTTTCGGGGCGGAGATTGATGGTTTGGGTGCCTGCATAGGGCCCGAAGTTTTTGAGGACGAGTTCGAGGAATTGCATTATAGATGTTGTTGAGATGGGATGAAAGTTGGTGGGTGCGATGTGTGAGTCCCCCAGTACGACAGGGATTGAAATCCCTGTCTCATAGCTGAAGTCCTCTGAAGAGGACTGAAGTTTGTGACTGTTGAATCTGGGTTTTTAGTCGGTTTTAACCGACTTTCGCTATTAGACGGGGATTTCAATCCCCGGCGGGCTTGTGGGTAAGCCCGATCGCCCCCAAAGTCCGAATAGCTGGAGAACTCGCGAGTCTGACAGTTGGTCAATGTTTTTCAATTAATTCTCTGGCGAATTCGGGTGCCACTTGGTGGGTGGATTGTCTCGATCCGTGATTTGTTCTAAATGCGAATTTGTGGTTTTTTGCAAGTGATGTTCCTTTTGATTTATCACATAAGCGACTGCTGAGTCTAGTTGTTTTTGTCCTAAAGAAAATACTCCGTATCCTTCTTGCCACGAAAATTTATTGGGATTTTGCAAAGTTTGATTGAGATAACGACTGCTGCTACCTTTAATATTTTTAACGAATTCAGCGATCGATTGGGTCGGAGGAATGGAAACTATTAAGTGGATGTGATTTTCTGTGCCGCCGATCGCATGAAGGATGCAATTGAGGGTGTCTGCTTTGCCAATGATATAAGAGTAAAGTTCTGTTTCTTTTGCCGGAGATATGAGAGGCTGTCGCTCTTTTGTTGCCCAAACTAAATGATAGTACAGCCGCCACATTGCCATAAAGATTTTTCCTCCTAATTCTTTAGGTTAATTTATCATTTTGTGACAAAATCCGAGAGTGCGATCGGGGTCGATCGGCGAGTCCCACGATCCGACAGTCCGAGAGTCCGACAGGGATTGAAATCCCTGTCTCATAGCTGAAGTCCTCTTTAAGAGGACTGAAATCGGCGATGGTTTGATTTGGTTCTTCAGTCGGTTTTAACCGACTTTTGCTCTCTCGACGGGGATTTCAATCCCCGGCGGGCTTGTGGGTTAGCCCGATCGCCCCAAAGTGCGCTCAAGAGGACTGAAATCGGCGATCGTTGAATTTCACCCTTCAGTCGGTTTTAACCGACTTTCGCTCTCTCGACGGGGATTTCAATCCCCGGCGGATCTTCGGGTTAGCCCGATCGCCCCAAAGCCCGATCGCCCCAAAGCCCGATCGCCCCAAAGCCCGATCGCCCCAAAGCCCGATCGCCC
>NZ_JAUBOX010000071.1:0-22143 GCF_036700445.1 Microcoleus sp. T3_B1 | reverse complement strand
AGCCCGATCGCCCCAAAGCCCGATCGCCCCAAAGCCCGATCGCCCCAAAGCCCGATCGCCCCAAAGCCCGATCGCCCGATCGACATTATTGACCTAATCTTTGCTATTTTCCTCTCCTGAATTGGGCTGTGAAAATTTAATATCCGCCCAAGATAGCTGTCTGCTTTGATTGCTATTGCTTTCGAGTTCTTCTTTAAGTTTGGCAATATCAACGGTATCATTTTTGGCGGAACTGTTGGTTTGGGCGATCGCATCTTTGAATTGCTGAATTTTTTCCGTCGGATTTGCTTTAATATCTTCCACCGCTTTTTTTAAATTGCGTTGATAGTGCGCGTTGCCAATTGCTTCTTCCTTCGATCGCGAACTGGTTTCAAAGCATTTGTCCAAATCGGCGTAAATGCCTGTACGGCGGGGCTTGGTGTAGTATTGGCGTTCTGTATCAAGGAGTTTTGCCATCAATTCAAGGTGCATTTTGTCCTCGCTGCAAATCTCTTCGATCGCAGTCCATTCATCGCTACCGAGGAGTTTTCTTTCGGCGGCGGGACGGGAATCTTCAAAAGGTTCGCCCGTGACTTCTTCGTAAATCCGGGGTAAAGAGTCGTCGAATTCGTGCTTTTCTTCCAGCCAAATGCGACGGATTTCGCTAAGTTCTTCTGGGGTAATTAAGGTGATGTCGCGCATTTCTAGGGGTGCGGTTTTGCGGATTTGGGTTTGTGCTTCCAAGACTCGTCTCAGCCAGTGTTCTCGCCAGAATTTGGTGTAGGGCCCTGGGATGGGTTCGACGGATGTTGTATCGTCGCCCATGTTGCGTTCAAACAGTTCTACTCTACCGTAAATGCGGCGGAAGTCTCTTTTTGGGCGATCGTCTTTTATATCTAATTCGTTACGAATATCGAGAAGAGGCTGCATCCATTCTTTTTCCTCATCATTTTGAATCATTGCCTCCATAGATTTATCTTGGCTTACCATTGTACATACCCAGCACCCAAAGCGAGAACTGCCGCAGCTAGGGGTAGAAGTATCGACAACTAAAGGACATTCATTGTCTGCTGTTGCACCTCGATACATGGTAAATAAATCTTTGTTGCTATTTTCCCAAGGATTAGGCCACTGATTCAGATAAATCCACACTTCATCAGTTCGCCAATCTTCTATCGGACTATAAATTAGGGAATTAGGCAGACTAGGACTCTGATAAAGCAGAGATTTAATGGAACTAGAATTATTATTTAGACGGTCACTCATGCGACCTATTTCATGTTTCTCCATTGAAACCGCGCGTTTAATACTTTCAGCTTTGCGAGTACCCAATATAAGAATTACTTCTCCATTGATTCTCACCATATCACGAACAAACCGATTAGAAGGAAGGATTTTCAGGCGTTCAGTACACCAGCGAAATCCATGTCTCGGTGCGGGGTAGCCTTTTCCCATCAAGTTTACCCAGAAAGTATCTTTGACATCTGGATAAAGCATATAAGGTTCTATTGGTAGCTGTTGCTCTATAGCAGCAGACTTCATCTGTTTTAATGACTGACGTACCCAAGTAGAAACTATCGGGTTTTCTACAAGTGTATCTGTTGTGATTACATAGATTTTTTTTGTTCTTTTTTCAGGTGGCAATTCTGCTATCGCATACCAGATAAGCTGCACTACGCTAGTGCTGTCTTTTCCGCCGGAATATCCTAAAACCCAAGGTATATCATCTAAGCAATATAACTCTTTAATTTCTTTACTTATTTTTTCGATCTCTTCCACTAACTCACTAACACTACGGGGTGGAAAAAGCGGTATTTGCATTGTTTCTGTCATGTCTTCAACCTCAGTTACTTAATTAAGCTCTAAATACATTCAGCCGATGCCATTCTAGCGATTCAAGTCTTGGTAAATCTTGGTCGGAAGCCGGCAGGAGAATAGTTTCACTATGAAAATCTTTCATACATCTGGCATTGGGGGATTCCTCTTCTAAGTCATCAGCGACGATAATTCTGTAATTATCATCTATAGCAAACCAACCCTGGTCAAAAGCCCAATGATGATTTTTACACAATGATATCCCATTATTAATTTGATTATCATAAAACTTTGAAAACGGCTTAATATGTGAACCATCTACAATAGTTTGAGTGAGATTCCTGATGACTTTTAATCGACAAAATGCACACTTGTAATCATATGTATGTACTACTGCTTTCCTGAAAAAAGCATTTCTAACAGCAGATTTTGTTAAATAAAATTTTGGTTCTCCGTCAGCAATTCCTGCTGAGTCTGATAGTTCTCTTTCTGTCTGAGTAACTTTCTCAAAGTCTTGATTAACTTGCAAAATATCTCCAATATCGTCCCTATTTAATGAAAACCATGTCGCAATCAGTGTATCTATTAATTCCGATCTCGAATTTTGGTCTTGAAGTAAATTGAATAATTCATTATCCCAACTACCGTATTCTACAGCTTCTCTTAGCTTGTTAGTGGTCTTAGGCTTTGAACCATTAAATCCAGACTTTAATGTTTTATGCCAGAAACCATCGCCTTCCAAATGCCAAAATGGATAGTGCAAACCACGATTGTGAGATTCAGAACCTAAGATATCCCAATATTTATTAAAGGTTTTAATTAAGTCGTCTGAAACATAAATTCGATTCTCCCTAATTATTCCTTGAGCAATTAGATCGATGATTGATAATAGTAATATTGGCTTATGATTAGCTTGACCACGTTGGCGTGTATTACTGACATTAAGAGCGGCAAAACGTTGTCGATAATACGCTAAATTCTTATTTTCGGACTTTTCTCCTGTAGTCATTTTCTCCTCCCGCTAGGATTAAATACAATTCGACCTGAAATTTTACACTATTGTCAACAGAGGGTTAAGCGCCCCAAGGCAAAACCATAATGCAGAAACTAGACAATTTAAGCAGTGTCAACCGATTAAAAAGTGATTTTATAGCCTAGACAGGTGATAATTATATCACTGTCCGCGTGCATCTGCGGTTCTCAAATCCATCCCATCCGCAAACTAAATATGTCCTACAGCGACTTCAAAACCATCGACCAAGCCGTCTCAACCCTGGATCTAACCGTTGAAGACATTCCCCACTTATTCAGCCCAATTACCCCCCTCACACCTTCAGAACGCCTCAAACAAACTCTTGACGAAGCTTTAGACTTAGCCTCAAGTATCAGCACGGAAAAAGCTCGCTCGGAATTAATCATCACTCCCATTCTACTCGAAATCCGGCGCACTTTTAATAACAAAATTGGCTACTTTTCCGGCAACACATTTAACGTAGAAGAGAGCAAAGGATTAACCGGGGCTTGTGACTTTCTCCTCAGCGCATCGAGCAATCAATCATTGGTGACTGCCCCAGTCTTGACATTAGTGGAAGCAAAAGACAACGATATTAGAATAGGATTGGGACAGTGTGCGGCTCAGATGGCAGCAGCTCAAATATTTAATGCCCGCAAAGGGCAAGAACAATCCGCAATTTATGGGGCAGTTTCAACTGGTACAAACTGGAAATTCCTAATTCTAGAAAATCAGTTGTTAAAAATTGATTTGACTGAATATTTTATTACTCAGCTAGACCAAATTTTGGGCATTCTTGCAGAACCGTTTCGACGCTATTTTAATTAAACTCACAGCTAGTTTTTAGTGTGGCACGGGCGTCCCGCCTGTGGTACACCTGCGGTTTCCAAACCCAACCGCTTTTTCAAATAATCAGTCATCCAACTAACACTCGCCCTCGACTTAGAAATCCCCCCTTTCAACAAAATCCCATTCTCCCAATCAGGATTAGAAATCGACCAATCAACCTGCTGCAAAAGGCTCAAACGTTCCTCCCAACTCTCAGGAAAAACCGACAGCAAAGCCGCCCCAACTTCCCCCAAACTCTCAAGCACAACACTCTGACAGTGTACACAATCCCGGCGCATTTCCCCCGCCGCAACTTGCTTGTGCAGAACTAATTGCCAATCTGGAATAAAACTGCAAACCGCATTCCAATAACTAACCGCCAGTTGTATTTTTTGAGCAAGTTCTTCCTCTTTCTGTTCTTTTTTGGTGCGAGAACCAGAGGGTTTTGCCTGTTCGCTGCCGTGAATATTAGACAGCAAAGCCATGATAGCACGATCGATCGCACTCAGCGTAAACAATTTGTGCGATCGCCCGTTCAAACTCCCCTTCTCCATCTCAGTCAAACACCGGAAAACCTCAACCTGCTTAACAACAGCCTTCACCACAAAAGCGCGATCGTCCCGGTGGTTGTAAAGTAGACTGAGTGACGCCTCCAAAGGAACTTGAAAACCGTTCAAATCAGCAAACATCTGCTGCGATTTTTCCAATCCAATATCGAGAAACAAAATCAGCGCCACCGTCTCATATCCCAACTGCGGATTTTCCCTCAAAGCCATCTCAAAAGCCGCCCGGCGATGCTGTCCGTCATTAATAGTAAACTTAGCATCCATCGGCACTCGCAAGCGACCAATTTTCCGTTCTTCGGCCTCATTTCCCACTGCTTCAAAAGTAATATCCGCATCAATCGAAGCAGCAATTGCCCCACAAGTATAATTTGTAGGATTCTTAACAAAATACTCAGCAATTTCGGGAATCCTAGCTTTGTTAAGCGCGCGTTTCGCCCGCAGAGACGGCGGCAAATCTTCAGATTCAAAGGGAAACAATTTCGGCAAAAAACGCACCGGACACATCGACACGTAATATTCGCGGCCCGCTTGAATGCCCCGAATTACCGGCAAAATGTATTCAAAAGAAGGAGTAGACATATTTTTTTGTTGGTTGCAGGTGCGAAGTATGAAGAAATCAGGGGCAAGTGCCATCGTCAATTCACTCGCTTCCCCGATATTCCGCCGGGGGTTGAAACCCCCGTCTCATAGCGAAAGTCGGTTAAAACCGACTAAACATAAACCTCGAAATTGATCCATATTCAGTCCTCTTCAGAGGACTTTCGCTATGAGACAGGGGTTTCAACCCCTGGCGGGCCCCGATGGTGGCGCGTGAGACCCCTGTCGGGCCCGGATGGTGGCGGGTTTTCAACCCCTGGCGGGCCCCGATGGTGGCGCGTGAGACCCAGACGCATCTGCATCAAGCCCGATCGCCCCTAAGCTATTGACAAATGAAACATTCAATGATATACGAAGTGGAACTTAATTAGTAGTTTAAGTATTTCACAATAATTTTTTAAAAACAAGAGTTGACATAGAATTTAACCCATGATATTTTTGAAAAAATAGCCTAATTATATAAAAACCGCCAATGACTACCCACCCAGCGGATGACCTCGCTATAAAAATTTTAGAAAAAGAAAATAGCGACAGACAGGAAATCGCACTTTTATTAGATAATTATTTAGGAAAGGACGATCGCATTTTCGTCCAAAAAACCCAGATGGGAAACAGCGAAGCATACATCGGTTCAGTCACCCTAGAATGGTTAGACTCTCGCGTCCGTTTCGCCTCGCAAATGCCGCTTTTCCGCCAAAAATTCGACCTCCAAACTAACAACATCGTCCGCGACGACGAAACCATTGACGAAATTATCCAGCGTCCCTTAGATTGGTCGCGCCAAGCCACCCTCACTCAATATTTAGCAGCCCGAAAATCGCACAAATTCCCCGCAGTTTTAGTAGTCGTCAGTCCCCCGTGGGTAGACAATCCTCTAGCCGAGGAATGGGATAAGAATGGCGTAGCAACTAAATCCGCGACTGAATTTACATCCTTTGATAAAAACGAGAACTTAGGGCTTTTGAATGTCTCTCAAAAAGTCTCAATTTTTGCCTTAGACGGCCAGCATCGGCTGATGGGAGTTCAAGGTTTAATGAGTTTAATTAAAACCGGAATCCTGCAAAGATACAACAAAAATAAAAAACCAGTCGGCGCTGCAATTACTCTGGAAGATTTAGCAGAAGAGTATCAAATCGACCCCGAAACAGTGTATAAATTAGCTCACGAAAAAATCGGAATAGAGTTTATTCCGGCGGCGGTAGCGGGGGAAACGCGACAGCAAGCACAACGGCGCGTGCGATCGATCTTTGTGCACGTTAACCTAATGGCCGTAACGCTGAGTCAGGGACAGCTAGCATTATTGAACGAGGATAACGGATTTGCGATCGCCGCCCGAAAAATTGCCGTCACCCATCCCTTATTAAAAGAACAAGATGACAGAAACCCCCGCGTCAATTGGGACAGCGCCACAGTCGCAGCAAAATCAACTGTCTTAACCACATTGCAAGCGCTGCAAGATATGTCCGAACGGTATTTAGAATACAAATTTCCTCATTGGAAGCCGGAACGAAAAGGTTTAATTCCCATGCGTCCCGAAGATGAAGAACTAAAAGAGGGAATTGAAGAGTTTAAAAAATTGTTCGATCATTTAGCAACTTTACCCAGCTATCAAAGAATTGAAAGCGGCGAAGAAACGGCAGAATTGCGCCGATTTAGTTTTGAAAAGCCAGGGGGCGAGGGAAATATTTTGTTCCGTCCAGTCGGTCAAATTGCTTTAGCTAATGCTTTGGGAATTCTAGTATTTAGAAAGAAACTTTCCCTGAAATCTATTTTCGACAAACTCCGCAGATTCGATGTCGATGAAGGATTTAGCCACATGGACAATCCTGAGTCTGCGTGGTACGGGATTTTGTACGATCCGAACAAAAAGCGAATGCTAGTTTCTGGAAAGGATTTAGCGACGAAGTTAATTGTATATTTGGTGGGGGGAATTCAGGACGATATGGAGCGAGCTCATTTGCGGCAAGCGGTAGCGGAAGCGAGGACTTTTGAGGATAAAGCTATTAGTTTTAACGGCAGGTTTGTGCAGCCGCAAGAGGTAGGATTGCCACCAGTGCTTAGCTAAGTTTTTATTATATCCGAGTTTACAACTCGTTTATTCTTTAGTCCGCGAAGGCGGACTTCGTTCGTGTAGAAGCGGTTTCAACCGCCGAATCTTTTGAGGGTAAGGCTACTTTACCGTCTTCTACTTCCTGAAGCGCAATCCGAAGACTGTTGAGGATATCTTCTTTAGATAGCTCTTCTTCGTCTTCTTGAAACAGTTGGCGCAGCGATTCTAAAATCAGGGTTTCAATGGGCAGGTTGAGTTGGCTAGCTTTCTCAAGAAGTTGCTGTTCTAGGCGATCGGTAATGGTGAGGTTAATTTGCATGGGTGTGCCTATCAATTTTATTAGATTGCTAACTATTGCGATTTCTTGTCGCTTCTAACTTGCGGCGAATTGCGGCTTGAACTTTCTCATCAAAATCTGGATCGCCGGGACTTGCAATAATCCTCAGCGGATGCTGATTGATTCTGTCTAAGTACGCCTGAAAAGCGGCTCGATTTCCACGATGTTTAAGAAAATACTGTTTCAATTCAGTATTCGACATAGCGTTATAGTTAACTTGGCTCATCAGCAAACTCCCCATTGGGTAAAATTTGGAACTCAAGCTCTTCATCGTACCCAGCCAATATGTATACGTTACGAGTGCGATCGTCAACACAAATCAGATGTATAGCAATCCTAAATGATTCGTGTAATTCTTGGAGGGGCAATCCCCCCGTGGTTGCCCCGATAGATAGGGGGTAGGCACGGGGAGTAGGGGTAGCACTACCCCTACATATTTTTACAAATGATTTAGGATTGCTATATAGGCTGAAGCATCGTGTATGTCAGTTGATAACTGATGCGATATAAACTCTCTAGCTGGGCAGCCGTAGGCATTTCTCAATCACTCAACCTAATACTTATTTTAACATATAGCTCAAGGAAAGTTGTATATTTATATTATCACTTTTAGCAACTTTTGTCTATAAAACACTACTACCGCTAGATACTGTACCCAAGTTTACCTCTCAATTTATATACATTATACCGCTTTATTTCAACAAAATAAGTTCGGCTGCTACAGGCAAATGATCGGACTCGGTTGCCTCCAAAACCGAACTCGATTTAGCACCCCACTGCTTTGAATACCAAATATAATCAATCCGGCAAACGGGATAATTTAATCTCCAATTCGACCTTTTTACCAAGAACTTAAGTTCCCAACCGTGAGGCCAGGTAAAACCAAACCCAAATCCCGATTTTCGGAAAGCATCTTGCAAGACTTTCTGCACGCTGTCATAGTCTTGAGTTTCATCTGTCATATTAAAATCGCCCGCGACGATTACTGGCAGAGTTTCTCGCTCAACTCGCTGCACTAAGTCTTGAATTTCAGGCGCTCGTTTGCCATATGTGTAAACTGGAATTTGGAGAAAACGCCCGATTCTATATCTCTTAAACCACGGCCCGGTAGCTTGCATATTGTAAATCACTACTTCTTGTTCGTTAAATTTAATAATTGCCCGTTGCTGCGTTTCTCGATGGCCGGCTAAGTGCAGTATTTCGCTGGATACAATCGGATATTTACTGAGAATTCCTACAGGGGGAGTGCCAATTTGATACGGGTAGTCTGCTTTTAACCAGGTGAAAGCTCTTTCGGTATGTTTACTAACGATTTCTTGTAAAAATATAATATCGGGTTTTTGCTTCTGAATCAGTTTAAGTAAACTTGGCGACTGAGTTTTATACCAACGGACGTTATGGGATAAAATTTTGATGCTGGGCTGCGAATTTGTGATGTTTATTGGTGTGGGAGAAAAGTATTTAATGTGCAGCCAACTTATTAGGAGAATGCAGGCGATCGCCGAAATAATAGTGAACCATCTTTTTTTGATAATTGACACTCCGATGATGGGAAGCAAGAAAGTTGGGAATAAGATTAAGGGGCTAAAAGTGCTAATTAAGGCAATAATCCACAGTCGCTCCCAAAAAATTAATTTGAGAATGAAATAGCAGATAATGAATCCTGAGTAGCTGTAAGCGAAAATTTTTGCAAATTCCTTGAGTCCTTTCTTTACGATCTCTGCTAGTACATACTTCATTGGGAACCTATTAAAATAAGAACTTGCTTAAATCGAATTCTTCATTTGACCGATGTTGGTTGTCTCTTTCAGAAATCAAAACTAACAACAGGCGATCGGTATAATCCGCCGCACCTCGCAACTCTTCGCGCAAAATTTCCAGTCCCCCATTAGCATATTCTTCAAAAATTTGCAAGCGTTCTGCTTCCAATTGTTCGTCGAGATGGGAGAGAATTTGAGGATTTTTGGTTTCGGCGATCGCAATTAATTTAATCGCCATATCGTAACCCCTGGATACAAAAATATCAACATCGATCGCACCCGGTTCTCGTTTAGAAATTTCCCCCAAAGGCGATCGTTTTTTCCGCTGTTTTCCCAAGGATGCGGCGAAGGCGATGACATCGGCGTAAGTCTGGAAAGGGCCAGTGTGGTTATCCGATAAAGTTAATGATTTGACTAACTCGGCTTTATCTTTAGCAATTCTAATTTTGTTAGCAGCCATTGCCATAATATCTAGTTTCTAACTATTATAAATCTCGCAAATATCCAACAGTCCGCACAGGCGCACTTCACCATGTCCGCAACAACATAATTTTTTGTGCAAAACCTCCTCTTGCTTCGCGCCGCTTCATTTGTTCCGCCAAAAGTCGATCGCCCGAAATGCCAAAACTCGCCATCACCGCATCTATCACCTCATACAAATCCGCCAATTCCGCCACCAAATTTTCCTCATCAGCCTCCGCCGCTTCCCCCGCTTCTTCAATCAATTTCTGCAGCAAAGCTTGACGGTATTCTGCGTCGGACAAAATTACAAACTCGCATTCATTCCCGCTTTGGCGAATAATTTCAGGAATGCGATCGCGCACCAACTTATGATACTGTTTTTCCACGTCCAACTCCCTTCAACCTTGACTAAAAGTTTGAATCAACCAGCGATTAATTTCCCCATCATCTTGCGTTTGACTCCGATTCAAAGCTTCCTCAACTAACCGGATTTCCAGCCCCGGTAAAACCCGCGACTCTTGAATTCTCCCGCTACCTCCGCCATTAATCGCAAACGCAAAAACCTCCCGCGTGTTTGCACGTTCAACCCAATATTCACTTATTCCTGCGTCTTCGTAAAGCAACCGCTTGCCGCCTAAATCATCATTAAAAGAAGACGCCCCAATTTCCACTATCAAATTAGGCGGATCGTATTGATTTAAATCAACAGCAGAATTGCTATCATCAGGAGGCACTCTTAAATCTGAACCAATGTAGTAAGCTAAATCAGGTTGAAACTCGCCAATACCTGCTTTACGAAAACTGGTATTAGTAAACTGAACTATTCGGATATTTCTCAATGTTGCAAACAGAATAACTACACAGGCCCTAATTGAATTTTGACGCCCGTGCAATGGCCCTACTGGTGACATTTCTACCCTCATGTGTTCTTGATAGTAATAAAACTTGCCCTTTTCCCATGCTGAATCCTCAGCAAAATTCAGAAACTCTTCCCACGTCGCCTTCACCCAAATATCCGTTTCCAAAACCTGCGTAATTGCCGAATTAGAAGTCATACTCCACCTCTACAATTTCTGTATATTCAAATTCATTTGGACTGCGCTTAACTAAAGGATAGCGCGTCCCGCCAAGTTCGATCGCATCTTCTTCACAATCAGCTTTCGGAGAATTGTACACCAGCACGTATTCCCTGCCAATGGAACTTTCCATCTCTTGAGCAACTTCTCCGCGCCACTGAGTTTTCGTTACCAAAACTACCAATTGATTCGCCAACTTCGGCAGCTTATTCGCGATTTGCTTGCGATAAATCTCGTCCAAACTGCCAAAGGGAGAATCCATCACAATTGGAAACGTACTGCTATCCGGGCCCATCAAAGTATTCTTTTGACTCCACTCCCGCACGCCCTCAATAATCCCGCCGATAAACGATAAACTGAGAATTTGATTTTCTCCTGTAGAAGCGGCAACCAAAGATTCTTTTCCCGACGTATTTTCTACTAGCGTCAGTTCGTATTTATCGCTCAACTTGGGGATGTAAGGAGTAAAAGAGATTTGACTAAAAATATCTTGCACCCGCTTTTCCAACTGAGAAGAAAACTGTTTTTCTAAGCGCGATCGCACTTCAGTTAGGCGCTCGATCGCATCCTGAGTCGCAGCAATCCGGCGCTGGGCTAATACTTGCCTTTGCTCATTCAGTTGCTGCTTATCGATTTGCTTGTCCAGATTGGCGATCGACGCATTCAAACTCTCAATCTGCTGCTGATTAGAGCCTGTTTCCCGGTGCAAATCGCCAATTTTTGCCTCAATTTCATCCAAGCGCTTTTGCAAGCGGCTGACATCCTCGTCAGGAAAATTTCGCAGCTTGTTGTGAATATCGTCTAGCTGATTTTCCACCCGAGAAAGTTCGGTTCTGTCGCGACTGATATTGCCTTGGTGTCGGTCAATTTCCTCCCAAAAATCAGCCACTTGTTTATCAATTTCATTTACCCGATCGCTAATCCGAATAGTTGTTTCTTCCACATCGCCAACACCAGCCTTATCCATCCAACCGCTAACCTGTTGGTGAGACTCCGAACCCTCCACTAATTCCGCACCGCAGATACACCGCTGCTGCGCTAATAACTCTTCCAAAAAAGGCCGCTGAATCCCCGAAAGCAACGAGCCACATTCCCGCAAACCTCCTACTATTACTTCAAATTCAGCCGCTGCCTCTGACAGAAATACCCCATAACCCCGCATAGAGATTGAGCGTTTTAGAGCCTCTGTAGCTTGGGAGATTTGTTGCTTAAATAAACTTTTCTGGATTTCCAATTCGTCTCGCAACTTTTGTAAATCGGCCGCACCGCTAAGTTCCAGCAAATTACCATTAACTGCTTTTTTTAACTCTCCTTGGTTCGCCAATTCCCGCTCGATTTCTACTTGTCGGCTCGAAAGTTGCTCAGCTTCTTGCTCAAATTTTTGCTTATCTTTTAAAAGTTTCTTCGTTTCAGCATTGCCAATTATATTTAAATCTGTCTCTAGAGATTTTTTTGCTTCTCCTAAATGCCGAATCGATCGATTCAACACTTCCACCCCCAGCAACTCCTTAGTAGCTTCCGCAATTTCTGCCTTCTTGTCATAGCGGACAATTTGCTCGATTCGCTCCCCGTCAAAAAAGAAATATTTATGTAAACTTTCCGGCAAAATCCGCCCGATAATATCATCGGGATGCTGATCCGGCTTCAGCCAGAGACCGTTATCTTTGGCTACATTCAGAAACAATTCAGCCTTGCCATGTTCTACAGTGTTTTCACTTTTATAAGCACGACAAATTCGTCTTGCTTGGTAGCGTGTGCTGTCGTGTTCAAACACAATTTCCGCCCAACAACCTACGGCTTTTCCCATTTCCGCCTCAGCCAGAGCGCGCTTGTTTACTAATTGTTCTTCCGCCGCAAAAGCCGCGCTAAATCTCCCGTAAAGTACCCACGTAAAGGCATTCATCAAGGCAGTTTTTCCGGCGCCGTTATTACCGTGAATTACTGTAATATTTTCCCTGCCCCAAGCTAGTTTTATTTCGGGGCTTTTGCCGTAAAATTGACGAAAGTTGCATAGAGTAATTGAGATTAACTTCATACAATTGCTTCCTTAATGATTTTTAAAATGTCATCGTTAATGTGGCGGGGAGCTCTCATGTACAGTTTATCTTTTTCAATTTCCAATACCCGCTCAATAATTTGTCGGACTTCCGGCGGCGCGCTAGTAATAGGTTCCTGTACGTCGCTGAATTCCTTATGAGTTTGATAAGAAGAACGCTTTTCTGCTAAAATGCTTGTCGGTAAGGCTGCGATCGCACTATCTTCATATCTAAATGCCATAATCAGATTTTCATGCAGATTTTCAGTCATTTTTTTTTCAAATATTAAAAACTAGCAACTCAAACTACGCTCAACTAATTCTCTATTCTTAAACATAAACCGAACCTTAATAAATGTCAAATGTCTAATAGCCCGTAACGCTTCTGAAGTTGCAGCAATTTCACTCTAGCTTCCCCAGCATTGTCGGCTAAATCGGCAAATTCCAAGAACCGCTTCAACTCTTTTCGCAGCAAATTGCGCTCGACTTCTAAGGTTTCGCGACCCAAATCTGGAGGCAAAACTATCATGTCAAATAAAGTTGCTCTTTCCTTCCCCGGATGCGGCCGCAAAATGCGTCCTCGGCGCTGAATAAACTGGCGCGGATTGCTGCTGCTTGCTAAAATTACAGCATTGCGAATTGCTGGAATATCCACGCCTTCATCCAAACAGCGAATCGCGACTAAACCTTGCAATTCTCCACTCTCAAATTGCTGACGCAATCGTTCTCTTTCTGCTAAAGGAGTTGCCGCAGTATAAGTGTTAACTCGGTAGCCTAATTCCGAACCCAATAACTTCGCGGTTTCTGTTAGTTGGCGGTTGTTATTTCGGCGCGCACTTCCTTCGATCGCACCATCGCCGCAGTAAAATAAAGTATGGGCGGTGTCGAGACGGTGAATCATTAATTCTCGCAAAGCTACTAATTTATTAGCCGCAGCCCCAATTAACCGAGCTCGCTGCATTAATAAAGTTGTTAAAGCATCATTTTCTTCTACTTTTTCATCGCCCCAAAGCGCCCAGCCAATTTTTTGAGTTAAGCGGGAATACTTGCGGGTTTCTGCTTCTGTCAATTCTACTAAAATTGGATAGTATAAATAATGTACTAAGGCTTTTTGGCGGATGGCGTCGGCTAAGGTAAGTTCCGGCTGCAAAACCGGGCCAAAATAATCTAAAATAGCTTCGGTTCCTTGTTCGTCGAAATGCCTTTCTGGGGTGGCGGAAAGGGCGAGTCGCAGTCCAATATTGCGCGGCAAACTTTCTCCTAAACGGGGCGCGCCTAAGTTGTGAACTTCGTCTCCAATAATCAGGGTTTTTTCTGGAAAATAGCGCAGTTGCGATCGCAAACTATCTCCCATTAAGGTAGCATTAGTAGTGATGATTGTGAGAAATGCTCTATCCCCCGATCGCACTTCATACAAACCCGCAGCCAGCTTATTTTGCCAACTGCGGGCGCTATCAAAAGCCAAAATAGGTTTTAAACCAAATTTCTCCGATTCGCGCGCCCACTGATTCACCAGGTGGCAGTAAGGGCAAATTACGAGCAGGACTTGCAGGTTAATTTTATTGTATAATTCAGTGGCGATCGCCAGTGCAGTAATCGTCTTGCCACTACCCGTCGCCATCTTCAGCGTACCGCGTCCCTGATTCGCAAACCAATTAGCAACCGCCACTCGCTGGTACTGTCGCAATTGCAGCGATGGCGGCATCTTCGGAAACCCAAATTGCGAATTATTAGCCGTTGAGCGATTCACCTTTAAATGCCGTTAGATGCAAAATTACCCTGACTCAACTGTAACTCATTTCTAATTAAAACTTAACAACTCAAACAAATTTGTCGCCGACAATTGCAAATCCGACAGCACATCCAGTACAGGTAAAATATCTTCATTCTCTTTAATCTCAGGTTCCTGCTGCGGTTTAAAAACAATTACCAATTCTTCTTCCGGGTCAATCAGCCAACCTAATTTAGTAGGATTCTTGAGGCAAAACAGAATCTTCTTAATCACGCGAGTTGAACTTTGATCCGGCGATAAAATCTCAATTATCCAATCTGGAGCAATTTCAAACCTATTTTCAATTTCTCCCTGAGAATTTAGAGGAATGCGCGACCACTCAAATACTGCTAAATCTGGAACAACAGCACATCCCCCAAAACAGCAGCGCAATTGGGGAAAAGCAAAAGCTAACTTTTGCGGTTTGCCAACTTGATTAATAGCGGATGAAAATTTGATTTGTAACGTGCTGTGTTTTCCTTGGGGCATAGCTTTTTGATAAATTTGACCGTCAACATACTCGCTAGCCGGCTTAGTCTCTGGCAATAGCAGAAACTCTTCCAGAGAAATCTTTGACGGAGACTGAATTGACGTTACCATAAGCCATTAACCCCTCAACAACTCCACTGCCGTCTTAAAAATTAATATCGCTGTCAGTTTCCCAATCAGCACAACTCTCCGATTCCACACCAGTAGGGTGCATCGCACAAACCAACAAATTTCCCCCGTAAACTTGACCGTGATAGTTGCGACAACCGCGACAAGCTGGCTGCTGCGTCGGCGAAGGGTCTACATAAGTAACCATCGACAAATCTATCTCATCAAATTGCGGGTCGAAGTCGCGGTAAATTTCAATTATCGGTTCGATAAATTCATTAAATAAACCGTCAAATTCATTGAAATAACCGTCAATGTCGTTAATCAGATTATTTTGTACTTGTTCAGTAAACTCTTCCGACATTTTTGCCAAAACGTCCAGCATTTCGACAAACTCTTCGCCCATTTCGCTGAAAAACTGCTCTACTTCAGAAACAGCATTTTCCATTACTCCCAAAAAATCTTTAGACCAATCTTCCATGTATTTGACAGTTGGCTATTACAAAATATTTTACAGACAGGTGCAGCCAGCCTCATGCGAAGCGATCGCACCTACTTTCAATTCTATTACCTATTGCCTGATATCCGTCCACATCTGACAGGGGAAATATTCAAAAAGGGAACTCAAGATTATTATCCTGAGTTCCCTTCCTGCTTTACTGAGCGAGCTTTTTCCTGCTTAATCCCGCTTCAGCCGCCGCAATTCCTCTTGTAAATTCTGCACCTGTTCGCGGAGCTTGTCTACGCCGCCTGTCTCTTTAGCATCTTTTGCCGAGACATCTTCTTCCTCAGAAACAATTTCAATCCGCCGAGGTTCAGCGGGTTTTTCGTTCCCAGCCGAGGCTACGGGGGGCTGCTGCTGAGCCTGTTGCACCATGTCATCAACAAAGCGGCGAGCTTCTTCCGTTGACATCTCGCCACGCTTGACTAATTCGTCTGCCAGCTTTTGGGCTTCAGTGCGTAATTCAGTTAACTTGCTGCCAGCTTTTTCACCAGCGTAGGAAGCTAGCCCAACACCAAGGTAAACTGCTTTTTGTAAAATATCTCCGAAACCAGGCATAGGAGCTACACCTCATAAAACTGGGTGAACCGGAGACCACGCCTATTACAAGCATCCCGTGTTGCTGCTACCTTCCGGTCCTGACAAGATTTGGGCGTTGGAATCGCGTGGGTCCAGTTCATTTATGAGTATAACACAGTTATTTATTCTTCAACCACACACCAGTGATAAATTTCATAAATAACGCAACCGTTCTTCACCAGCGGGTCTTCAGCGACGATCGCCTTCGCCTCATCCATCGAACCCGCCTCAAACATCAACATACCGCCGCCCCGCCGCCCCCAGTAGCCAGTTTTCGCTCGGTGTCCTTTAGAAATCAACTCTCGGACATAAGCTCTGTGAGCTGGCACGTATTGGTCAAAGACAGGCTTTTCGACAATTCCTTGCTCAATTTTGACAAACCAAGGCATTTTAAATTTTAGATTTTAGATTTTGGATTTTGGATTGTAGATTGGGAATGGAGTTTTTGGTACAAGCCTTGAGTAAATACTCGATTTTCCATACTCCGCCATTTCTTCCTCACTGCGATCGTATCCTATGAACCAGTCAAAACAGCGATTTTTTATTGCCCTAGTGCCGCCTCCCGATATTGAACAGCACATTACTGAGATTCAACAGTATTTTGCGGAACATTACAACAGCCGCGGTGCTTTGAATTCGCCGCCGCACATCACGCTGCAACCTCCTTTTCACTCGTTAGCGGAGGATGTTCCCAAATTAGAGGAAAGTTTGAACCAGTTTTCTGCAAATCGGCCGCCCATTCCCGTTACTCTATCCGGTTTTGCTGCTTTCGCGCCCCGCGTCATTTACGTTGATGTTGTCAAATCGCCCGAATTGCTGGAAATTAACAAAAATTTGATGAGTTATTTGGAGGCAAATTTGGGAATTGTCGATCGAGTTTCTCAAAGTCGCCCATTTGTACCGCACATGACAGTAGCGTTTCGCGATTTAACTAAAGAGAATTTTCAAACGGCTTGGTTGGAATTTGCAGGGCGATCGCTCCACTTTGAGTTTACCGCTTCGGCGTTAACTTTACTGCTTCACGACGGCAGTCGGTGGAACATCAGCCACCAATTCCCGCTTTCAGCCTAAACTCTCTCCCTTCTCTTTCTTCGCGTCCTTCGCGTCTTCGCGGTTCGTTTTTTCCAAAAAATCTTATTAGCAAATCATAATTAATCAACACTTCGGACAGTTTCAGGGCTGACTCGCGGGGGGCGAGAAACCCGGTTTCTACGAGTTTTGCGCCGAGGAACGAGAAATATTCGTAGAAACCGGGTTTCTGAAGTCGCAAGTGCGTCCACAAACCTGATGAGTTTAGTCCTCATAGCTGGTAAAAGTATAGTCATCTATTACATGACATGGGAGGCCTTCGGTCCCTCCCCCTTCACTTTTACTTTGAGCGGATTGACCCGCATTGGCCCAGCTACGCAGCTCCCTATCCCATTGCTCAATGCTTTTGGGAGTGCTTTTGCCACGATCATGTAATACCCATTCACGGAGCGCATTAATTAACAAACCATCTGCGGTTTTGTACAAACCTCTGTGGATGTGTTTGCCAATCGGCTAGCTGCATGAGTGATAGGTGTGGCCCGTAAATAAAGACCGCGTTGAAAGCGGTTGCTTGGGCAGTCCAAATCCTTCTGTTCAGTCAGCATATACTACTCCTGACTATCTTTGACGAGAAACTTAATGAAGTTTTACAATACCAATTTTTTATGAGGCCCCGTAGAATCTGATCCCCCCTAGCCCCCCTTAATAAGGGGGGGACAAGATTATTCTCAAAGTCCCCCAACAATCAGGGGGATTTAGGGGGATCGAGATATGTGCAACTTCAGATTAAATTGGTATCACTACAAACCTGTTTAAAATTAAAGGCAATCACAACTTACCGATTCATCTTATTCGGAGTTGCAAGTGCCACAGTTCCATAAACCGAAATTCCCGACTCTTCCAATATTTGAATTGCCGACTTAACCGTAGTACCGCTAGTGTAAATATCATCAACTAACAGCACTCGATCGCGCGGGCGCCGACGACGAAAATCTTTCCCCAAACCTAAAGCATTTTTCATTTCCGCTTGTCGCTGCTGTGGCGTCAGAGCGAATAAAGCCTGAGTATTTTTCACCCGCTCCAAACCGTGCCGCTGCAAAGGCAAACCAGTCAGCTCACAAAAACTTTCAGCCAAAAGTTCCGCCTGGTTAAAACCGCGCTCCTTGAGCTTTTCTTTGTGCAGGGGAATCGGTACAACTGTTAAATTGTCTATAGCTAATTCAGGAAAACTCAGCCAAGCTTCCGCCAGCCAGCCGCCTAGAGGTTTCGCTAATTGCGGATTGTCGTCATATTTCAAAGCTGCGATCGCCCGTTTGAGAGCCCCGCCATACTCACCCCACACAAAAACACGCTGCTCTGAATGCCAAAATCGACCGGGATCGCTTAACTGACATCGCTGAAGTTGCTTGTGACAGTACGGACACAACTCTCCGGCGGCCGGTCGCTGACAAAGAGGACAGTTAGACTTAAGAAATAGATTGAGAAAAGATTTGACTAATCCCGTCCATTTTCGCTTGTTCATCCTAAAATTATCGTAAGTGATTAATGGGAAAAACTTTCAACTTCAATCAGTTTCCACCGACAGGCTCGCAGCGTGAAAAACCTCTACTGGTTAGACAAAATTCAACCTTCAGACCGAGATGCAGTGGGAGAAAAAGCATTTTACTTGAGCTGTTTGCTCCAGAAAAATCATCCCGTTGTACCGGGTTTTGTCGTGCCGGCTACAACATTCTGGCAGTTTTTAGAGTCGATCGAGTGCCTAGAACCGCTGTTTGCTGACTGGCCACACTCTTCCCTGCACTTGAATGTCGATGAACCCAGACAACTGCAATCGATCTCCCGCAGCATCCGCCACCAAATCCTCGCCGGCAAACTGCCCGATTCACTGCTCTCCACCCTAGAGTCTGCGGTTTCTCAACTCAACTCACAGTCAAACTTAAACTCCACAGCCTTAATTTTTCGCCCTTCCCTGACTTCCTGGAACCCGAAAACAGTCGGCATTCTGGAATCTCAGGCAGTACGGGCAGAACCCGAAGCCATTGGGGCCGGACTCAAACGAGCTTGGGCAGAAATGTTCAGAGCCCGAAGTCTATTTTACTGGCAGCGGTGCGGCCTGCGGGTACAGCAAATCAATCCTGCAGTTTTGGTGCAGCCACTTCAAGAAGCGATCGCCGCGGGCGAGGTGAAAACACAGGCGGGTGCACAGTGGGAAGTCCAAGCCACCAGCGGTTTGGGATTGTCCCTCGCTAGGGGAGAAACCATCCCCGATTACTATCAAGTGCAGCCGGAAACAAGCGCGGTTAAATTCCAGCGGATCGGTTACAAAACATTAGCCTACAATCTCAAACTCGGCGATGGTGAACCGAAAAAAAAACTGCTGCTGGGCAAGTTTGCTGCTTTCCCAATTCCCGATTCTCCATTTATAATTCCTGACTTTGCTGACTGTTGCGTGCAAGTTTTAGCGCTGGGAGAGGAAGCACAAACAGAATACGTTTTAGAGGAATCGCAACTGCAAGAAATCATTGATTTGAGTAAAAAAGCGATCGCCGAATTTGACTCAGATTTAATTTTGGAGTGGACGCTAAACCAGACAGCAAACAGTGGCGAACCGCAGTTTTATTTCACTCAAGTTCGTCTTGTGAAAGCGGAAAAAGTCGCGCCACTAGAGAAAACTTCGATCGCCCTCCCGCAGCCAAACTCGATCGCGCCAGCCCGAACTCCTGCGATACTTAGAGGTGTGGGAGCAGCATCGGGAAAAGCCGAAGCAATTGCCCAAGTTATGACTAATTCCCACCCAGAAAACGCGGAATTCTTAGCGGGAGGCATTTTGGTAGCCCCGACAATCGATCCGAATTGGCTGCCTTGGCTGAAGGTTGCTGCTGGGGTGGTTGCGGAACAAGGAGGCATGACCTGCCACGGCGCCATTTTAGCGAGAGAATTGGGGATTCCCGCCGTTGTGGGAGTGGCCGGGGCCACTCGGGCGATCGCCTCGGGCGATTCGGTTTTGGTAGACGGCGATAGCGGAGAAGTTTTTGCCCTCACTCAACCGGATGCGATCGAGACAGGAGACAGCCGCCGACTTCGGGACACAGCAAAAAAGGCAGATATATACAGTACAGCAGCAAAAATGTCAATAGCCAAGCACCAATCTTCTACCTCCGATCGATCGTCCAATTGGGCGTCTAAAGCTCGACAATCTGAGTCTACTCAATATGTTTGGGGCCCACCAACGGCGACTCAACTGCTAGTTAATGTCAGCCAAACAAGTTCGATTGACCGCCTCAAAAATCTGCCAATAGACGGCATCGGATTGCTGCGATCGGAATTAATGGCATTAGAAGCTTTGGACTGTCAAAATCCCAAAGTTTGGCTACAAGACGGCCGCCAATCGGAATTTGTCGATCGCATGGCGGATTGCCTCAGCTTGTTTGCTGCTGCCGTTTCGCCGCAGCCAATATTTTATCGATCTCTCGATTTACGCGAGTCAGGCGTCCACGGCAGTTTCAGTTATACCTTTGAACCGGAATTATTTGATTGGGAACTGTGCGTACTTCAAAAAGTCTGCGAGTCAGGTCATACTAATGTTAATTTAATTTTGCCTTTCGTGCGCTCGGTTGAGGAGTTTATCTACTGCCGCCAGCGCTTAGAAACAGTTTGGAAAAACCGCTCGCCCGAATTTCTACTGTGGATTATGGCGGAAGTTCCTTCGGTGTTATTTTTATTACCAGATTACGTAAAAGCCGGAGTTCAAGGAATTTCTATCGGCACTAACGATTTAACCCAATTGCTGTTAGGCATTCACCGCAACTCCGAACAGGTAGCAGGTGCATTCAACGGGCGCGATCGAGCAGTGATGAGGGCGATCGAACAATTAATCAAACAGGCCCGGGCCGCCGGGATTCCTTGCTCAATCTGCGGCGACGCTCCCGCATTGTATCCCGATACAGTTGAATCCTTCGTGCGGTGGGGGATTTCGTCTATTTCGGTCAATGTCGATGCTGTAGAACAAACTAGCAGGGCGATCGTCCGCGCCGAACAGCGCCTGCTGCTAGAAGCCGCTCGATCGATAATTAACAATTAACAACTCCCGGACGCACTTGACCCCAGAAATCCGGTTTCTACTCTCAATCATACCTTTGACAAGCAGCCACCCGCTCAGAAATCGGCTTTCTAGACAACCCGTGCGTCCAGGAATATTAACAACTACAGAAATCCGGTTTCTAATTATATAGCAACCGCCCAGACAGTGAGGACATTTTTAATTGGTGAAGCCCTTGCTTTTATTGCTTTTACTGCTTCTGCCTTCTGCCTTCTGCCTTCTGCCTTCTGCCTTCTGCCTTCTGCCTTCTTTTTCCTTCCGCTATCAAAAGATTTGATTTTAAAGCTAAGATAGAAATATCGCCAACCCTTTACCCGGAGGTAAAAACCGTGAAATCAAAAATTATTGCAACCGCAGCAATACTTGCCGCCCTGGGCTTTCTGCCTCCTCACCCAGCATTATCTCAACCTGCAACTGACGGTGGCAAAAAACCCGGGTTCTGGCAACCTCAAGCGCAGGTTGACAATACTCGCAACATTACCCTAAGACTGTTAAATGAAACTGGATTAAACCTAGAATACGGTCAATCAGATGCCAGCTTGTCATCTTTGCCCGTCGGAACCAGCAAAAACATCATTGTTCGTATCAGCAATCGCACCGGCGATATTGCCAATATTCCGATTAATGCCACAACAGGAACCACAACTTTGAAATACGACTATAACGTTGACTCGCAGACAAACATTGTGACGATTCGCATCACCAGAGCAGACGGCAGCACTAGGCAAGACCGATCAGTTTATATTGATGAAAAAGGGCGAGTTTACTCTTTCTAAGATTAACGCTCATCAACCCGGTTTATTCTAATAAATCTTGGTTTGATCGGCGATGTATCGGAAGCATCCCGGTTTGGTAAAAAGCGTTTTTTTTAGGAGTGCGCTCATCCTGCAAAGCTTTGCCTATATATCTGGCTTGGAACACCCTGCAAAGCTTTGCCTATATATAGCCTTTCGAGCTCTCATATGAGGTACTCAGGGAGCATCTCATATTTGTAAAAATACTTCTTCTGGCTCCTTCCTTCTTCTGGCTCCTTCCTTCTTCCTCTTTCC
>NZ_JAUBOX010000070.1:0-43220 GCF_036700445.1 Microcoleus sp. T3_B1 | reverse complement strand
TACTGGAGTGAGCGTAACAGCAAACTCTATAACGGCGAAACCTCTAAAGCTTTAAAACGGCAAAACCATAAATGTGGAAAATGTGGCTTAAAAATGCTAGGCGATGAAAAGGTGCATCTACATCATGTAGACAGAAACCATAGTAATTGGAAAATAAACAACCTTCTAGCGGTTCACGAAAGCTGCCACGATTACATCCACATGAGCAAAGGCGCAAGTCAAGAACATCGGGAGCTGGGTGCGGTGAAAGTCGCACGCCCAGATCTAACTGAGAGGGGCGGGGAATAATATCCCCCCTCGACTCAATCTATTTCCGAACGTTAAGGCGGTGCTGAACGATTTGTACGAGATGAAACCCAAAATGCTGAGTGAGGTTGAGGTGGATGTTTTCAACTTGTACGATCGCCCTCAACAAACATCAGGTAAAAAAGCATATATTAAAAAAACATAAGTAAGCAAGCTTGAAACAAGTACAGCATTTGTTATTAGTTACTGTCCGACAATAAGAATGAAAGCTGCTATTGATATTTGGTACTTCTGCGAGGGGAACTTTAACACTCACACCTCTCTCTTTGTGATTAATTTCATCTAAAGAGCCAGCAGATTGATTTATCTTGTACTTGGACACAGGTCACGGCCAGTTGGCGGTTTATGGCGCGCTTGTAGCTCTCTTCTTCAGAAATCCGTTGTAAGGTGGTGGGATGGCGGAAATATACCACACCGCAGACACCATCTACGCTCATGCTATCCTCGGCACAAGGTTTTTCTCCGCGCCCTTGTAATCCCCACGTCATTTTTGTTTGCCCGCCATCTTCCCAACGCAAAGTCCTTCCTCCGCCTCCAGCCCAAGAAATCGACTCATAGATGCAGGTTTGTTTAACTTCTACCTTGTCTCGGCGAAGCAACCAACAGGAAACAGATGCTCCCTCAATTCTGCCTGCGCGTGCAGGTGTGGCAACCATGCCCAGTGCTAGAATCGGTAGGAAAACCGACAAAGTTTTCAAGTTTTTATCCACGGTTAACATATTCGGAAATAAGGGAAGTGTCAGGCTTAGCAAGTTCTCTGGTCACCACGACCAATCTATTACCAAACTTGTTGCCGATCGCCACCAATACGCCAATTTTGGGAGAAACCGAACCAAACCCAACACGCCCCCCATGCCCCCAATCTCGAAGAGTGCGGTCGCTACACTTTATATGCACGCAACCCGAACCCCCATTGCACCGGCTTGCCTAACTAATTATTTCGCGTTTCCTAATGTCAAGGTCGTGTTGCGGGGTTTGTACGAGAGGAAACCCAAAGTGCGAGCGTGATATTGAGTTGGATGCGATCTGCGACGGGGGTAGGAAGTGAAGAAGTGCGATCGCTACACTGGTTACATCTTCCTTTAAGTATCGTTATCGTTGACTGGAGCAATATCAACTGCAATCACCGTAGCATAGGGATTGAGAGCTTCTTCAGGCACTTGAATCGTTAACTCCCCAAAAGGATCGGCACTTAACATAGAATCGACAATCGCACAGCGAGTTGAGTATTGTAATGATTCCCCTCCAGCGACTTGAGAAACGGCTTGAATCCGTTTAATGGGTACACCTCGTACTGTTACTGAATCGTAGGGCTTCATCAGCAAGAATAAATAAAAGCGATTGCCCAGCCGAGTAGAAGGGCCGTAGAATTGCCAAGGTTCCAGTCCAGGCTGTGTTCCTACAATGCTCGCTTGCATGGACAGCCATCCATTCTTCTACGGATTGCAACAAATCCAATTGTTCGGATTGAATCTGCCCATTGCCCGTAGGACTGACATTCAACAGCAAATTGCCGCCTTTACCTACAACTTCACAGAGGGTATGAATAAGTTGGCGAGCTGACTTGAATTGGGTGTCCTTCGGGTTGTAACCCCAGCTTTCATTGAGAGTTAGGCAAGCTTCCCAAGTGCGCGGAGGCGGTTGGGGCGGAATGAATTGTTCGCAAGTATCGAAGTCTCCAAATCCAGGGAGGCGATCGTTGATTAACAAATGCGGTTGCAGCGAGCGAATCATTTCATGTAGCTCTCTAGCTTGCCATTGCTCTGGCTTTCGTTCCCAACCGCCATCAAACCTCTTCAAGTCAATCTTTCCGTAGTTGCTCAACAATTCTTTGACTTGAGCAAACATAAATTCAAGGTAGCGCTCCCACGCTCGACTCGTCGGCTGTCGAAATTTCCCAAACTGATACGGTTTGTCGGCTTCTGTGAAAGCCGGATAGTCAGGGTAATGCCAGTCAATCAAGGAAAAATACAACCCAATTCGCAAACCCTCCGCCCGCATCGCCTCCACAAATTCTCGGACAATATCTTTTTTGTACGGCGCATACTCAATAGAAAAGTCGGATTCCTGAGTATGAAATAAGGAAAATCCATCATGATGTTTAGCCGTCAAAATCACATACTGCATCCCCAAGCGTTTCGCTAAATTAGCCCAAGTTTGAGGGTTGTATTCAGTCGGATTGAAAGTTTGCGCGGTGCGGTGATAGTCCGCTACCGGGACATCTTGGCAGTACGGCAAGCTAAAGACGCCTCCCACCAACGGCCAAGATACTTCGTACCCGCACTGGCTGCTGTGACTCCAATGAACAAACATTCCCAATCGTGCTGTCTCAAACCAGTTGTTTTCTTGAGTCATTGGTTTACCCTAAAATATAGGGGGTATTGTGAAAGAGTAATGTTTACTCGCAGGTAAAATTAATAAGCTAGGGTATACTTCTTTGTTGGATTTGGCTGCAATGAACCTCCCCATAATACCCCACTGAAAATCATGAAAGCAGACACCATCGAAATTGTTGGTTTTCACGCACATATTTACTTTGACAGCGATAGCCGCGATGCTGCTGCGCGTGTACGCGAAGGATTGGCTCGGTTTGAGGTGCAGCTAGGGCGCTGGCACGACAAACCCATAGGCCCCCACCCCCAAGCGATGTATCAAGTTGCGTTTTTACCCCCGCAATTTGGCAAAGTCGTTTCCTGGTTGATGCTCCACCGCGAGGAGCTAAATATTCTCGTCCATCCCGAAACAGGCGACGATCTGGCAGACCATACAACACATTCTTTGTGGCTGGGAGAAAAACTAGAGCTGAATGTCGAAGTCCTGCGACCTAGGACAGCCAACGCGAAGTTCTAAGTCATCATTCTCAGCGGTGGATTGCTCTATGTAGAGCAAACACTACTTGCTAGGTTCGGTAGTCCGCAAACTAAATTATTTGCTCAGAGATATCGTTGATTAATTAGTCAAAAACAGGCTAATCTTTGGCAATTGTAATTTATTTGAAGTAACAAATGACAGTTAAAGCTATTTCCGCCACCATCCTTTTAGGTGCGATTCCGCTTGATGTTTATCAACTACCCGATGGCGGCTACAAAGTCGATGCGATTGGAGTTATGAACGCGGTGGATAAAAAGGGCAGCGCCTTAACTAAGTTTCTCGCTGGGAAATCGGCTTTAGCTTTGCCTTTTGGCGGATACAATTTTACACAAGCCCAAAGCATTCCAGTGGAAGGTAACGCTCAATTAATCAAGCCTATTCCCATTGCATTAGCTACAGCATATTGGTTGCATGAAGTAGGCAAAGGCAACGTGAAAGCTCAAGCTTTGGTTCAAGCCAGCATGGCAGAATCCATCGAACGGCGGGCTGACGCAGCATTCAGCCACAAGCGCACTGAAATAGAGTACAATGTGCGGTTTGGTAAATTCGTTGATTCGGTTATGTTGGAGAACCGGCAAGAAGTTATCGAGCGGCGACTTCCGGGTGATGACTTGTACTTGCCAGATGGGATTAACTGAGCAAAAGTGCGCTCGCTCCTACAACTACGCTAGCTTATTGATTAAAGTTTGCCCCGAAACACAGTTATGTACATCTCCCGTTTCCAGCTACTTAATTACAAATCCTTCCGGGATTCTGGGGTATTAGAATTCCAACCTGGCATCAACATTATTGTGGGAGCCAACAATTCAGGAAAAACAGCGCTGCTGGAAGCTCTGAGCCTGAGCTTTGAGACAAGCCCGCACCGCACTATCGAAACGTTCCCGCAGCCCAATTCAACGCCGAACCGAGAATCTGTCGCTAAATTAACTTTAATCTTCACAAAAGCAGAAATTCATCGCCTCTTCGATGATTTATCAGCAGACTGCTATGTAGAATTATCTTCTGCTCGCGATTCGTTCTTACCCCCATCCGAAGTGCTTGTTTTATTCCAAAATTGGATGGACAATCCCAATGATGTAGAGTTAAGTGTTTCAAAATTAACGGCTAATTCAGTAAACCGGGATAACATTTCAATCAAAGATTTAGATCCGGCTATTGAGTTAACATACTACCAACCAAGTAAAAACTGGTCGGGACTTTCAAGGAACCGAAACAGAAATCTTATTAAAAAAGACGAAAGCGGTCGTTTTACATTTTACCAAGAAACTAATGAAATAGACTCTAACTATACAAGTGAAGATTTTTTCGTAACACTTTTTCACGAATTCAGAAGCTGCGTTTCCCAACTTCAAGCCCAGCGGTTGATTGGAAAATGCTCTGTGGGAAACAATGAAGAGCTTAATCCAAGGGCTTCAAACCTAGCCGAAGTTATTCATTTATTAGAGTCGCGAGGTAAAGAAGAGCTGTACGAGCGTTTCAATGACTATGTTTCTATCATGTTTCCTCAGTTCGCGTCAGTTTCAACTCAAATTCTATCGAAGCAGCACTCTCGGGAACCCAACCCTGTTGAAATATTGCTTTGGCCCGCGAAAGCCGCCGAAAGCAAGAGAAAGGATTTAGCATTTTCCTTGTCAGACTGCGGGACTGGCACCGGTCAAGTGCTGGCGATTCTTTACGCGATACTGGCTTCCCCAGAATCCAGACCCATTATTATTGACGAACCCCAATCTTATTTGCATCCTGGCGCTGCCAAGAAGCTGATACAAATCCTCAAAGAGTTTCCGCAGCACCAATATTTTATTGCCACTCATTCGGCCCAGATTATTGCTGGTGCCAATCCCTCAACTATCGTGAAGCTTCGATATGAGGATGGCCAAACCCAAGCATCAACGATGAATGCGCGAGATATTAGGGAACAGCGCTCTCTTCTAGCTGAACTGGGGGTGAGTTTGTCTGACGTTTTTGGTGCTGATAGCATTCTCTGGGTGGAAGGGCCCACCGAGGAGCAGTGCTTTCCGCTCATATTGTCCAAGCTAGCTCCCGAACTTTTGACAGGAACTAAAATTGTCAGCATCAAAAACACGGGGGATTTATTGGGAAAGAAAGCTCACTTTGTTGATGTTATGTTTGACCTATACCAACGGCTCAGCGGTGGGAATAATTTGTACCCTCCTGCTGTTGGATTTGTGTTTGACCAGGAAAATAGGACTAAACAGGATCTCGCGGATTTGCAGAAAAGAAGCTCGGAAGCAGTTCATTTTCTCGAAAGGTGTATGTATGAAAATTACCTGCTGCATCCCGATGCTATAGCAGCCGTTCTTAATCAAGACGATGCGGGACGAGAACACGCTCTTACCAGCGAAGCAGTTCGAGAAGGGCTGGAAAGCAATAAAGATAAGTTGAAGGAGAAGAAGGATTGTTTCTCTAAAGATGCTACTCCAGAGGAGCTATCAAATCTCCAATACGTTGACAAAAATATTAACGCAGCAAAACTGCTCGATGTGCTGTTTGCCGAGTTATCGTTCGCGCGGGTCAAGTTTAGGAAAACCAAACACTCAATCATGCTTACAGAATGGTTGCTTGAAAATAACCCCGATAGCTTTGCTGAATTAGTCCAGTTTTTGCGAGGTATCCTTGATGCGGGTAAAGCAGCGGTGTTTTGACGCGAGTGCGATCGCCACTAACACCCCCATTTGCGAGAAACTAAACCCAGACCAAAACCTCCACACCCTCGCCATGCCCAGAATCCCCGAATGCGATCGCTGTCTCCTCTTTGCCCGCAACCCACACCTCGTCTGTGCCGTGCATCCCGCAGGCCCCAACGCCGACACTTGCCTTGACTTTCGAGAAAACCCCTAGCGACGGGGGAATCAGTAAGTGTAAAATTTGGAGTGTCAGATTTTTCTGCTGTAACGTAGATGCTGCAAGGGTTTGATGCTCCTAGCTCCGTGGCCGCAATAAACCACATTCCCTACTAGGGATTGAAACTGTACCGTAAGCTTTCCTTATTAGCCGCTTAAACTGGACGCAAAAAGGTTGATATTGTACGGCTGTTGCTGGAAGAGGGGCTTAAGGAGCTTGAGGGGTAGCATCACAGGGAAAAACGCATCGCGGTGCGTTTTTGATGGCTATCTGTAAAGCGATCGCGGGCAGTATCATAGTTAGATACTAGGAGGCTCCAGTGTTAAAGGCTGGGGAAAACTTAATATGAAATTAATATTTGTGTGTTCACAGACGATTTTAGTGACAGGGATAGCGATCGCTGTTTCGGGGTGGAGTAATTCAGCATTAGCACTTCAACCACAGGCAGAAAATTTCCAAACCTTTACTGATTGGTGTCTCAATCGGGGAAATCTGACAGCCGATACTAAACATACTGTTCAAGTGCTGTTACAAAAAGCGAAGACTTTTGATTGTCAACAAGCTAATCTGAAGCTAACCAGTTTATCTGAACTCTCCCTCTCCGCCAATCAAATAAGAGACATAAACCCCCTGCAATCCCTCTCCTCATTAACGAAACTCTCCCTCTCCACCAATCAAATAAGTGATATAAAACCTCTGCAATCACTCTCCTCATTAACGGAACTCAATCTCTCCGCCAATCAAATAAGTGATATAAAACCCTTACAATCACTCTCCAAATTAACGGAACTCAACCTCTCCACCAATCAAATAAGTGATATAAACCCCCTGCAATCCCTTTCCAAATTAACGAAACTCTCCCTCTCCACCAATCAAATAAGTGATATAAAACCTCTGCAATCTCTTTCCCAATTACAGAAACTCTACCTCGGCAACAATCAAATAAGTGATATAAACCCCCTGCAATCCCTCTCCCAATTAACGTACCTCTACCTCTCCGACAATCAAATAAGAGATATAAACCCCCTACAATCCCTTTCCAAATTACAGATACTCTACCTCGGTAAAAATCAAATAAGTGATATAAAACCCTTGCAAACCCTCTCCCAACTAACGCTACTCGCCCTCTACAAAAACCAAATAAGTGATATAAAACCCTTGCAATCTTTTTCCCAATTAAAAGGACTCTCCCTTTCCCACAATCAAATAAGTGATATAACACCTCTGCAATCCCTCTCCCAATTAACATACCTCTACCTATCCAACAATCAAATAAGTGATATAAACCCCTTGGAAACGCTTTCCCAATTAAGGGGAGTCCATCTATACGGCAATCCCGTTCCTAACAATATTTGCCCACTGCTAAATTCTATTTGCCATTGGGAGAAAAGCTACACGCCTCTCACCTTCTTTAACTTTTAAATCCTCGGGATTAGAGATGTTTAGGGACATTTTATGTCGTCTCGGACTAGCAACTTGATTGATAACTAAAGGCTGTACTTGTACTTGCGGTTGTGGTGATTGTGCAATTGACGCGGGGCTTGTTTGATTGCACAAAATTGTAAACTTCCATATCCCGATTTAGCTCCCCCAACTAGAGAAAATCTGTTACCCCTTTCGCGCAAACCCGCATCTTAGGGGCTGTCGTTCTGCTACTCGTTCTCGGTTCCGTGGTGCTAGCCGTCATAGACCGAGCGTACCCGACCGATGTTTGGCGACTTGACTAAAGTTGTGGTTGGAGCTTACATCGGGCTGTACATACCAGCGCCCGGTCAAAGACCAACAGCAAAGCAGCATTCATTAAATCGCTAGAACTCTGTTATTTTGCTTGCTACGGTAGCGGCGGGTCTAAGTTCTAGTTTCGAGTCGGCGATCGCAGCAGTTGATTTCAACCGAATTTGACCGTTGCAATCGCCGAACCCTAAAACTACGATATCAAGAGAGCTTTCAATCTCTGATAGAGAGTGCCATCGATCGCGAATTGCCTCGCGAGCATAAATTTGGAAAGCACTATCGGCATCGGACAAAATTATGGGATTTTACCGCTAATCTGGAGTTGACCAGCTCCAAGTTGGATTACCATCTTTTACATCTTGTTTGAGAATTGAAGGCATTGAATCTCTACCAGCAGTCATACCTGTCATATCCAAAATGAGATAGGCGTTCTCATGGATAAAGCGCATTCGTAGATATGAATGACCGTTAAAGGGTCTGTCATTAATTTTGGTAATTCTGGCAGTTGCTTGGCAATTATGATATTTGGCTTGCAGTTTTGCCACCCAAGTTACGCTAAATTCATCCCTGTTCTCAATCTTAAATGGTTCGGCCAACCAACCTAGGGAAGCTGACCCCTCACTCGTAGCGCCACCTTCGTAAGGGCGTGATGTTTCAGTCACATTAAACTCGGTGGGACAACTTTGGCGCTGTATGTAGGCGAATTCTCTCGTATAGAGATGATAAACGCTGAACGTGAGACGAATGGGGATGACTTGACTGGGATTTGCCAATAGAGACAATTGGGTGATAACTAAAATCCCCATACATAAAGACAGTTGCTTCAGAATTTGCCTGAAATACTTAACTTTAAAGCTTTTCATATCATTTTTTAATCGTGCTTGCACCCAGTTTACCTTTTATCCTGATTCAGTACAATTTGCGGTTTGGTAAATTCGTTGATTCAGTTATGTTGGAGAACCGGCAAGAAGTTATCGAGCGGCGACTTCCGGGTGATGATTTGTACTTGCCTTCTTGGGATTAACTGAGCAAAAGTGCGATCGCTCCCAACACCTCAGTTTTGAGGAAAATCGAACCAAATCCCAACACCAACCCGTGCCCCAAATCTCGAATAGTGCGATCGTCAAAAACAACCTAGACGAACGCCACCTCCGATTTTTAATTCAGCTTCAGGGAACTGCGGAGCGTTTTTGAATGCGCTCCAAAGAATGGGAACGCTTTCAATCAGAGCCTGTCAGCAAGTACCGTTTTCCAAAAAAGCTTTCAGCCTAGAAGCGTTCCTCACTGCATTCCCCTCTCCGTCGTTGTTGAAGTAGGCGAACACACGGAGCCCCTGACTTTCCCACTCCTGGATGCGATCGGCCCACCAATGTAAATCATCATCCGAGTAGGAGCCGCCGTAGAGGTAGTTGGGGTCGGGGCCGTGGAGCCGCACATAAACGAATGACCCCGTTGCGCGCAGGATGCACGGCAGGTTCGCCCCGCTCATCACGCAGTAAGCCGCTCCAAACCTTTCCAGCAGCGAAAATACCTCTTCCGTGTGCCAGCTAGGGTGGCGGAATTCGACAGCTACTTTTATCCAGGGCGGCACCTGTTCTAGAAAGTAGGCTAGGCGAGCCAAATCGCAGCCGAACTGGGGAGGAAGCTGGACGAGCAGAATACCCAGGCGATCGCCCAAGCATTGAAGTCCCTCACTCATGCGTTCCAACCACTTTTCTGGCGAGTAAAGGCGCTTGGAGTGCGTTAGACCGCGGGGCGCTTTTACAGTCATCAGAAATCCTGGGGGGAGGCGCTGCTGCCAGTTAGCGAAGGTAGCGTTTGGTGGCCAGCGGTAGTAGGTGCTGTTAACTTCGACGGTTTGATAGTGCTGGATGTAGCAATCGAGTCGGGAGCGAGGCGGTAGCTGGTGAGGATAAAGCACACCTTCCCAATGGTCGTAACTCCAACCTGAAGTGCCGATGTGAACAATCATCGCCTTTTTACTCCACCAATAAGCGTGTGAATTTAAGTTTAGTCCGCCCGCATCGCTACCGCACCGAGTTCAGCTCTGGGCTATCCTAAAAGACACTTGAACCTTTTACTTTTTTGGGGAGTAAGCCCGGAGTTGATGGAACGCCCCCCAACCATTCCATTGGCCGTCTGGTGGCTCCCAATACTTGACATATCGAGCGGTCATCGGTGAAATTGCAACATCAATATCAATTTTATTGAAACTGGTATTTGGAGAGTAAGGATGGACTATTTCAGAAGCTAATTGCCAAGTCTTATTGTCTGTTGAAACCTCAACACGAAAAGTGAGTGGATTCTTAAACGCGCCATCCCAATCAATATTGTAACCAACGCCATGAAGTGAATAAACCGTACCTAAATCGACGATTTGAAAAGTGCCAGTCCCTTGATTGGTTCCGTTTCCCCACCGCCCAAGTTTTGGATAATTCGTTGTTGTTTGGTAATCAGCCGGGTCGTTAGCATTAGCAAGCGCCAGGATAGGTAATCCCTCCGTTTCTGGCAATCACTGGTTTGCCAGCAGCTACGTTAGTGCCTGACAGTGGCTTCGACAAAGCAATATTGGTTGGAGATGCTGATTCCACTGCTGGCGGTGGAAGTGTAGGGGTGTTTAATATTTGTTGAATCGATTGAGAACAGCCAGCCACAGCTCCCGTAGCGAGGAAGATCCGAGCAAACCAGGCACACAATTGTTTCATCATTTGAGGAGGGACGATCGCCCCAGCAATTTAGGCATATTATCCAAGGATACGCTCGCCTCTGTTCTGAGGGAAACTAAACCCAGACCAAAACCTCAACACCTCCGTCATGCCCAAACTCCCTGAGTGCGATCGCTTTTATGCCAGGAGGAGACGGTATTCTGAGTAATGGGAACAAAAGCGATCGCCCTATAGAGAGATGAGCTTTGACGTTTATGGCAAAACCCAAAAGGTATCCAAAAAATTGGCGAGAGATTGCGCTCTCAGTGAAAGAAAGTGCTCTTTGGCGCTGTACTAAATGCAACCAACAATGCCTCCGACCCGGTAGGAAAAGTGGCTTAACCAAGTCCGAACGATGTTCCCTAACTTTGACAGTGCACCACCGCAACCGGATACCGGAGGACAACCGTCCAGAAAACTTAATAGCCCTTTGTACTGCGTGTCACCTTTCTTATCACAACCGCGGGCAATCCAACGTATCACCCGGGCAATTATCGCTGTTCCCCGATGATGGCATTGACTGGGATATGATGGATTGCTCTCTGGAATCGGCAATTGAAAATATCAGAGAATATTAAAGAATTAGCAGAACTGCTTCAACCCTTGCAGCAAGAAGATAAAAATCTGCACGGAACACGCGCAGATTCTCACCAATACAAACTGAGGCAAACGCTTGCGGAAGCCGAGTTGCAAAGTTTCGAGCGGCAACATCAAATCAAGCTGCCCGAAGATTACCGTACCCAATTTATTTCTTTGAAGCTCCAGAACTCCCCGCTCAGCTTGAGTTAAACGAAGACAGGATAGTTATCAAAATCAATCTTTCGCCTTTCATCTTAGCCTAACCTTGACATAGTTGCTATTTGTAGGAAGCGCAAAGCAACAGACACAAACCGAGATTTTTTCCTTGCAAGGCAGCCTGTACCCCGCCATTTGGAGGGGGCTATTTTAACTATCAAAAACCACCATAATTGGTGAGGTCAGACTTAAACTGAAGCCAATACTATCATTTTATAACGTAATAAAAGCCAGCGTTTATGAAGAAAAAATCCTCAATACCAGATGCGATTCTGGCTATAGATTTTGGCGGCTTATCTACTAGAGTTTTCTGCCAAAGCTCGCAAGCAGGCAGTAAAGCAAGCTCCTTTGTAATGGAATCGCAGGTGGGGCCAGTGAGCCAAGACATAGCCAATTGTTTCACACAACCCAACCTCGCATCAGCATCTCCCGAAAATATTGCTTGGGTGGCAATTGGCAATGAATGCCGAGCCGTTGGCTACCTGGCAGCAGCGCAATTCAATGCTCACATCGGTTTGGCGGGACTGAAGTACAGTAGCGCTTTGTACAAAGCTCTAGCAGCTTTGTGGGTAGTGTCGCGGAAGTTAGATTTAGGCAGTCAATTTAGCGCTGCGGTCTCCGTTTTCTTGCCCCCAGGCGAATTTAATGACTCCAAGCAATTTTTTGAGCTATTAAGTCAATACTCTGCTTCATTTGAAACACCCACAGGCAAGCTATCGGTCACCCTGGACAAAACCCAAGCTTTGCAAGAAGGTGGCGGCATTGCTTTGATCCACAACAGTAATTTAGGTTCAGCCTTCAAGCAGCGGGTAACTGCCTTTGTTATGGTAGGATTTCGCAATGCTTCGGTAATAGTTTCGGCACGCGGTGCTGTCGGTAAGGGCAAAACTTCAGACTTAGGAATGGTAAAGTTGGTGGATCTAGTTCAAGAGCGAACCTCTAACTACGATGCTTCCCGTTTGGCTTTATCAATCGCTCAAGCGGGCGTAAGCTACAACCGCCCTTACTTTTACCGAATTGCTCGGAATCGAGAGGAAACAGCTAAAGATCGAGAAGTTGACCAATTGATTGAAGCAGTCAAGCTGTCTCGCTTCGACTACGCTCGAATGCTATCTCATTGGATTAATGAAGTGCTGCCGCCCGATTTAGATGAAATTGTATTTTGCGGGGGTACTTCTGAATATATGAAGCCAGAACTGCGAAATCAGTTTTCTCATTATTCGCTGTCTTGGCACGCAGGTATAACAGTGCCAAAAACACTCGATCCTGATGGTTTAGGTTGCCGCATAGCTGATGTTTACGGACTATTTTCTTACTTCAAATCTCAGTTTGAGGTACTGAGGCAAAGGTCTGTTGCGGCAACTTCTCAGAGGGCAGAAGATACAACTTCCTGTTCAGGAGATGCTCTAGTCCCTACGACTGATATACAGAGTGTAAAAGAATGTGCTGAACAATCTACCAAGCCAAAATCTGAACAATCTACCAAGCCAAAATCTGAACAACGTACTCACCCAAAATCCGAGCAACCTACTCAATTAAAATTTGAGCAATTTACTCACGCTAAATCCGAGCAATCTACTGAACAAAAATTTGAGGAATCTACTGAACAAAAGACTGAAGATATTACTGAACAAAAAATTGAAGAACCCGCTGAACAAAAATTTGAGGAACCCACTGAACAAAACACTGAAGATATTACTGAACAAAACAGTGAGATTTGCGCTCAACAACAGGCTAATTCAAGTATCAAAGATAGCTGCTTAGATGATTCTAATAAATTGAGTGATGAGTCGTCGTCGAATACAGAACCTTCATTAGAGGAATCAGAAGCAAACTTAGATGCAGCTCTCTTATTGGGAGGGCCCTACCGAGGTGCTGGAAAGAAGGTGAGGAATTATGCCTAGAAAACGCTACAAGGAATTTTGCTGGCGCTGTCAAGTTTTGCCAGATTCCGAAGACGCTATCTTGCTGTCTTACCTACAAAATCATCCTTTTTTTAGCTTCAAAGAAACGATTTTACCTCTTATCAAAGCGCGGTGGCTATTAGCATCTTTACGCAATAGCGGTAGTCATTCTAGCCCAGACTTAGAGTATTTGAGGCGAGAAAGCATTAATTTTTTGCTCAGGCAGATAGATGAAGTTTGCCGAGATGCGGGATTTAACTGTACCGAGTTAGGAGTAATTGCCCCTGGTATTTCTTCGGGTTTAATTCCTTTAGCTACTTTCCCTCACTTATCGAATTCAAGTGCATCTATTGCTACGGAATTAACTGCCCCTGAGAGTTCAAATCCCGCAAGTTTGCCCGAAGAAAAAGAACCAGAGGAATTTTCGGGAGAAGTTGAGTTTGAAAACAGCGCATTTAACTTAGCTGGTTTCGATCCGGCAATGGTCGGGCCTAGCTTTAGTTAAAAATTATTAAGTCTTGAATAGACATCGACATCCAGCAAGGAGGAATGAAATGACTAACATGATTCACTTGGTTGACGGCGAGAAAGGTGGCGTTGGCAAGTCGATGCTAACTCGGATTCTGGTTGAATTCAATCAGAAGTATGAACTGCTGTACACGTTAATTGATGGTGATTTTCAAAATCCTGACGTGCAGCAGCGCTATCCTGAACACAATGCAAAAATCGTAGCTTTAGTTGAAGATGAAGAGAAGTTTTTCGATATCGATATTATTTTTGAAACAGCAGTAGAAACTCCTGTGATTGTCAATTTACCAGCTCGGGTTTACAGCATTATCAACAAATGGATTGACGAAGCTAATTTAACCTCTCCTGATTTTAAAGAGCAGTCAGGAGTTGATGTATGCAAGTGGTTTATTTGCGGTGGCACGACGGACAGCATTGAAATGTTTATTGACTCTTTCAACTACTTTGAAGGTCAGCTCAATCACATTTTTGTCCGCAATTTTGGAGTTTGCAAAGATTGGTCGCACGTACAAAGCCATAAGGAAATGAACAAGCTCATTAATAATTACCGAATTCCTGTGGTAGATTTGCCGGCGCTGAGTGCAAGAGAGCGCAAGTTTATTGATACGAAGCGGTTGTCATTTTCTCAAGCAATGAAACACTCTGAATTCTTCTTGATTAGTCAGCAGCGATTGCATACTTTTCTGGAAGACTGTTTCCGTCTGATAGAAGATGTAGGTTTGTTTAACAACGCACCCAATCGCAATAAAAAAGAAGTCATCGCGCCCTATGAACAAAAAAAAAATGAGGAAATGCAGAGAGAAAATGAACCCCAAAATGAGTAACAAAATAAGCAACAGGTTGTAAAGTCTCAGGAGGCGGTAATTTGTAAAAAAGGTATCGTAAGCTTTTAAGAATCTAAATTAAGGCTTACGCACAGACTCTACTGATAGGGTGTGCCGAAACCAGCCCGCTGGCTGAGTGCAATCAACGCAGTTGTGTTATCCCAGGCGTTGGATATTAGCAATAAACGTTGTTTATTGCGTTTAAATTCTGAAAAGAAGAAGATTGATCGATCGCCCGCTACGAGATTTCCAGGGTTTCAAAAACTTGTTCACCACTGGGCCAGCGGGCTGGGTGTGCCGAAACACATCTTAATACTACAGATAGTGTCTAAACCGATAATTTGCGGGTATTCCTGTAAATTTTACAGTCAATGGGTGATGAACTCGTTAGGAGACGGACAAAATATGAGTTCACACTATAGAATGCGCGATGCAGAACAGCATAAAGATTAGGATTTTGATTAGGTAGGAGGTTAAATGTCCGATCGACTTTTAGAAGAACTTTCCGAAGTTGACTCTGAAGAGTTTGGCGAGATATTGGAAACGCCAAGGGAACAGGGCAGACTTAATAATACCAAAAATAATTCCATACAATCCGCTGAAAATTCGCAAAATTTGCCCGATTCTCCAGATACAGTCCCAGAAGATGCAGTAGAAGAAAAGTTGAAATCAGATGGGAGTAAGCTAAATGAAAAGGAGTTTTGGGAACTCATAGACGATGATTCGAGGGAAAGAGAAGCTCTGAACAGAGATCCTTTATCTGCCCCTCCCATGTACGAGAGAGATACTGAGTCACTAATCAGCCAGGTACTCAAGGGCAAAGACTCCAAATTTCGCTCTCATGTCATTCAGACAGCTTACCGATACGGTCTCAATAAAAATGACCCGCTTTTTATCGTATTGCTGGCTACAGGTCAACTCGAACTGCTGTTAGAAAAAAAACCACAAGAGATTGACCAGTTTTTCAAGAATTGGCAATCTCAATGGCAAGGTGATTTGAAAGATTCTCAAGCTGTTATTTCTCAAGAACTGGAACAAGTTCGCCAGCTTACTGAAAATTGGGAAAAAGAAAGCAGGGAGTTTTTAGAACGGCAGGGAAAAGCGGCTGTTAAGGTGCAACATCGCCACATTTCCAACTCAGTTTACACCCTAGTGCGACAAGCAGCTTTAGAGAAAGTTGCTCACGATATTTGGTCGGTGATTTTTGGGAGCGGGGTGGTGTTAGGGGCAATGGCGATCGGCGCTTTTATCGGGTTAGCTGTGCCCCGGTTCATTCCACCGCCTGAACTCGACCCAAAAGGGCCGCGCCAGCTCACTTTAGAACAAGCCGTAGCGCTCGAATGGGGGCTGAGCAAAGAGGGTCAGTTTGCTCGCAAGAACGCGGATACAATTCAGTGGGCAACAAGCAATGAAGGGAAATATGCTCGCCAACTTATGAGCTGGAATCAAGCTTTGTTGAGCGAGAAAGGTGGCAAAAAACTGTGTGAAACTGAGATAAATCGATTGGGGGTGACGCTGACAGTAGAGGGTAAACCTGCACAAAAAGGATTTTGTACTTTGTGGATTCGCTCCCCTCAAGAACGAGAGTTTGTTCCTTGAGGGCAAATACTAAAGTCTTGAATGGGATGTAAATAAGTTAGCTTAACAGGAGAAATTTATGATTGCCAATTTGAACAATCAGCCGTTACCTGACCAAAATCAGAAGCAAGTGCAGTCGCAAATATCGGGTGTTTTAGTTGCACTAGACGATCCATTCGATAAGATGGTTTGGGATTACTGTTTGAGTCAAACATACCCAATATCGGAACAGATTAAGATTGTGCTGAGTGCTTTCTGGGGGCCGTTTGCTGCTAAAAATGCTAGCAAGTCTCCTGAGCGAGTGCGAGCAATAGCTTGTTATTCACTGCAACAATTAGCAGCTCAACAAAAATTGATTAACTCAGTGTTTGAACTGTCAAGTGAATCAACTAAAACTTCCGAAGTTATTGCTGTTCTCAAAAGGAAGAATAGTTGCAAGGCACTCAATCAAGCTTGTGTCTGTTCTCAATCTGTTCTAAATACTGCAATTCGGTGGGAGTAAGAGCCGTTGTTCTTTCTAACAAGTTCAGAATTTCGACTTCAAACGGATCTAGATTTCCTAATTGGTGAAGTCGGTCAGTGTGATCGCAAATTTCTTGAAGTCCCGGTTGATTGTCTAGCGGTACAGCAGTGAGAGCCGAGTGCTTGAAGGTGTATGACTGCATGGTAACGGTGGGGATGTGTCGCATCCACACAGTGGCGGTTTTCTCCCCGACTGACTGAATGCGGCCTAACCTGCCGTTAACGTCTTCGCGATCTGGCGCGTACACCTCTACTAAGGAACCAATTTTAAGCATCAGGTGGTGAGCGATGGCAGGTTTATCTTCAGGCTTTACCGAACGACATTGCCCCTGTAAAGTTTTGGCAACTTGAGCCCGACGACTACGAGCATCATTTGCCAGTATAATTGGTATATTGCCAACATCTTAGCTAAAAACATCATCGATTGGCTTATAAACAACTATGCCAACTTCAACGATCAATGTTCAACTCAAAGAAATTATTGCCCAAATCCGCCAGGGATTAGAAAATCTTTATGGCGAACAGTTAATCCGAATCATTCTCTATGGTTCCCAAGCCAGAGGCGATGCTAGACCGGACTCCGATATTGATATATTAATCCTTCTCAAACAACCCTTCAATTACTCCCAAGAAAGCGAGCGTATTTCTGTTTTGATTGCCGATATATGCTTAGAACATACCGTCGTGATTAGCTGTATGTTTGCCACACTTCAGAAGTACCAAGAGTATGAAAGCGGTTTCTTTCGCAATATCCGTCGCGAAGGAGTCCCAATTTGAACCCAGAGCAACAAAGGTTACTTGATAAAGCTGATAGAACTTTGCAGGCTGCACGGGTTTTATGTGAGCAAGGCTTTTTTGATTCTGCCGCTTCCCGCGCTTATTATGTGATGTTTTACACAGTCACTGCATTTTTAGAGTCAGAGAAATTATCTTATTCTCGCCACTCCGCTGTCATCGCCGGTTTCGGTCAAAAATTTGCTCGTTCGGGCCGCGTTCCGGTGCAGTTCCATCGTTACCTAATAGATGCTCAAAAAACTCGATTAGAAGCTGATTATAACGCTGATATACAAATCTCACAAACAGACGCAGTGCAAACAATAGATCGGGCAGAAGAAATGCTCAACTTTGCTTTGGCAAATATTGATTCTATTCCTCCATCCTCTCCTTGATTGAGTAGATAGCCTGCTTTCCACTCCTGCACCCGCCAACTAAAGAAACCGGGTTTTTCAGCAGATTCAACACTGCGATTCAGTATTTTCGTAAAAAACCCGGTTTCTGAGCCTCCCTCTTTGAGTCCTATATATTAACTTTTATTACAAAAACTCCGATTTTGCGTAAAAATACCCTGCAAAATCCCAATACACAATAGAAGGCTTTCACCTTCGGAGCAAATTCACTCCCCAAAAACTATGACAGCCACAACTATGCCGATCGCCCCGATCGCCCCTTACAGCCACCGTCTAGCCACCGCAACCGACGCAAAGGATCTCGCCCCCCTCTGGCAAGCATTCGCTGCTGAACGCGAAGCTATCGACCCCTCAATGCTAGTCAAACCTAACTTTGAATTTGAAAAATACGTCATCAATTCAATCAAAAAACCCCTTTCTTTCTGCTGGTTATTAGAACACAGCGACAGCATCATCGGTTGTCTATTTATCTACTATTACGACGAAGCCCCGCCTGCAAATCTCCCCGAATATTTGATTCAGCAACACCATGAGGCACTCAATCAAGCTTGTGTCTATCCTCAATCTGTTCTAAATACTGCAATTCGGTAGGAGTAAGAACCGTTGCTCTTTCTAACAAGTTCAGGATTTCTACTTCAAAGGGATCTAGATTTCCTAATTGGTGAAGTCGGCCAGTGCGATCGCAAATTTCTTGAAGTCCCGGTTGATTTTCGAGCGGCACGACGGTGAGAGCTGAGTGTTTGAAGGTATGCAAATTCATGGCAAGAGTAGGGATGTGCCGCATCCACACGGTAGCCGTTTTCTCGCCCACTGACTGAATGCGCCCCAACCGACCGTTAACGTCCTGGCGATCGGGCGCGTACACTTCTACTAAGGAACCAATTTTGAGCGTCAGGTGATGAGCGATGGTAAGTTCACCTTCAAGCTTTACTTTTTGGTCGCGCCCCTGTAAAGTTTTGGCAACCTTAGCCGGACGGCTGCGAGCATCAATCGCCAAAGCGATGACCTGCTTCTTGGTCATCCCCGCAGAGCGATTCAGTATTTTCCACTTCATATCCTCTCCTCCAATAGAACTCAGGGTGTCTACTGCTTTAGCAAACTGAGCGTCTCTGCGAATTGTTTTTGGGGATGCCTTGAACTGTGCCCCCAACTTTGTCTCTGTTTTCAAGTGGTCATTTTGACCACTTGATTTTCTGTCTCCGCCGCGGGACTGTTTGGTGAGTTCGTACCAAGTGCCGCGCAAATAGCTGACTGACTCAGACGTGAGATTGCGGCGGCCCAGTTGATTGAGGAGCATCCAAACTTTGACGGTGTTAGGGCTGTCGAAAGACATCTCTACAGTTTGGTAGGGGATGCCGTGCGCCGTACAAATAGCATAGCGGTTGTGACCGTCGATGAGAATTTTTTCCTCAGCCCAAACCACCAAAGGGTCCCGACACCCTTTCTCTTGAATGCTGGCTTCTAAGGTAGCAAACTCGCTCGCACTCAAAGGAGGGATGAGCGTTTGGAAATCTGGGTCAATCCGCAGGGAGTCTGCAACAGTGTGGTGGTGCTTTCGGGTTGAGCCTCGCAAAACTACTAAAGGTTGACGCTGCTCGCTGCCCGGTGTCTCCTGAGTTGGGTGCATTTCCTAGTGCCTCCTGAGATAAGTCAACCCCTGACTTGCCAGCCCCAAAGCTAGACACCAGATTGAAGAAGTTGACTCGTATAGGTTGATTCCATATTACCTATAGTACCACGGAAATTTGCTCGTAATGTGGGATAATAAAGAAAAAAGTCGAAAGGATAATGTTGCAAAATGCCCCCAAGCAAAGGAACGCAGCTCCACCCCAACTCTCTAGCTAATTTAAAGTTAGGCGGAGGCGAACCTCGATATGAGGAGCCAAAAAAGCAAAGGAACATTCAGGTAACATCTGCGGGGTGGGAAGGTTTTCGCGCTATTGCTAGAGAGCGCGGATTGAGTTTGAGCGAGTTGATCGAACAGATTGGCAGGCGCAAGATTACTTTGACTGACGCCGAGGAACAAAGTCGCAAACAACCCACAGCCAATCTTTCAGGTATGGCGAGGCTTTGAATAAAGACGTACATTGCCGTCGGATGAGGAATAAACACAATGGTTCAATCACCTCCAAAACTTATAACTGTTGATGAATTTATTACAAACTACGGCGACAGCGATTGCTACGAACTGATTGATGGTGAATTAACCGAAATGGAACCAACAGGGCCGCACGAACAAGTATCCGGTTTTCTGGGACGAAAACTGAATGTAGAAATTGACCGCCTGGATCTACCCTACCTTATCCCCCCTCGCTGTCTCATCAAACTATTAGGAACAGCAACAGCCTTTCACCCTGATGTGCTTGTATTAGACCAAACTCGACTAATTAATGAACCTTTGTGGCAACAAGAACCTGTAATTACATCAGGTTCCTCAATTAAACTGATTGCTGAAGTCGTTAGCACCAACTGGCAGAACGATTACGCTCGCAAAGTTGAAGATTACGCCCTGCTTGGAGTGCCTGAGTATTGGATTGTTGACTATTTGGGCATTGGTGGCAGAGAATATATTGGCAAACCCAAACAGCCGACAGTTACAATTTGTACGCTGCGAGAAGACGAGTATCAAAAACAGTTGTTTCAAAATGACGATCGGCTTATTTCCTCAATCTTTCCCGACTTGCAATTAACAGCGCAACAAATCTTCGCTGCCGGCAGATATGCTGCTATGTAGCTTATATCTAGGTAACGTCGGTAGGATGGAGGAAATTCGTGCGATCGCAATTGAACGGGGATTGAGTCTCAACGAGTTGAGCGAACAGATTGGCAAGGGTCTGATTCCCCTAGGCGCTGAAGAAAGTAACTAATAGCTTGGTCAGGAAAAGGAGGGTGCATTCAAAAAAACTTTCTATCAACTCGTTACCAGAAGTTTTTTTGAAAAAGAACACTAATTTAGTCGTTGATTCTCCGAGCATTTTAACTAGCTTTCAAAATTTGATCAATTAGGGAGACAACTTGCTGCGGTCGATGCTCAAAATGCTTCTTAATTTGAAATTTTAACGAATCTGCTGGCACATCTTTTTTGTTGAGTTTAAGGCGAATATGCTCACTTCGTGGGAGAGTGGAATTGAGCGCTCGAATAACGGTGCGGCATTGTCGAAGAGTGAGGCTATCGACTTGAATGAAGGGTAGATTTAATGTGTCGGTATCGAGTTGAATATTAGAAGCAAATTCGGCTTTAACTGGTAGCGAAGAGGTGAGGCGCTGTTCTTCTGTGGGTTCTGGAGTTGCTGCCGATTCGGCAACAGCAGGAAAGGAAGCAATTTCATAAAAAACACTCGGTAAGTGGGAAACTCAGTGGCTTCAGCCCTGAGAGGGAAACGGCTCGGCGATTTCAATCGCCTTGAATCTTCAAATTTAGAATGAGTAGCTATACCCATCTTTATGGTGAATGGTTTTGCAGTATTTATGACTAATCCCTTGCACCAATTCTGATGCCGAAATATTGAATGAACCAGTCGATCTAACCGCAACCCGACCAACATACTCACCTATCTTTTTACCACTGGTAACGACTGCTTTTACAATGTCGCCAGTTTGAAAACCTTTGACAAATTTGTTTCTTGGAACGTACCGAGATGGGAAGCCAAATTTATCGGTACGGCACATTTGACGAGTCCCATGTCCAGTTGCTTTAATTAGTAATGGTTTACTCGTAACTACAGACAATGATTCAAGTTGACCGACACAAGCAGCATCAAGCCAATGAGTTTTAGGTAGTTGCAGTCGAGTACGATTGAACTTTGTCAGCCCACCTGAACCGGTCGAAACGGGCAACCCCGTTTCTTTTAGTCGAGAGAATAACGCCCATCGGGTCGAGTTCACGGCAGCAGCATCCTTAAGTGGACGTTTTGCTTGTGCAAGAATGTGCTTCAAAATATCAGGTTTCTTTGCCAAGAATCGCTTAACATCTTGAGTGCCTTTCTTCTGATTGCACTGCTCACAAGCAAGGCAGAGATTAGAAATTCGATTACTTCCACCTTTGGCTTTTGGCTGAATATGTTCAACTTGCAAGGGTACTTTTTCAATGTTGCAGTAAGCACATTTCCTGTTCCATTTGTTCAATAAATATTCGCGGATTTCGTACCCACATAAAATACCTTGCTGGTATTCCAGCCCACTAATTTCTGGGTTTTCTAGTTGTTGTAGGTCAAATCTGACAAGCTCTTGAACAATCGAATTGATTGGTGCAAGTCTGCGTAATTTATTGACCCAAGTTAAGGTGGTTTCTACCCGGTGTTGCAAGGATGGTGCTAACCAACCTTTTTGGCGGGTACGGTTCAAAAACCTTGCTTGGCGGTAGCGAGTATGACGGTTTCGTCGTCCTCGACGCAGTGCGCGACGGGAATCAAGACTTGCTTTTATGGCTTGCCCTCGATGAGTTAGTTCAGCGCCAAAAATTACTTTTGAGTCGAATAATAAAGCGATGCCAGTAGTTTTAGAGCCTGGGTCTAACTTGAGAGTGATTGATTCGGAGCTTGCTGTTGCCACCACTTTCAAAATGATGGTAAACGGATAATTCCGAAATACCGCAGCTTTTCCGGTGTTCAATAACCTACGTGCAAGACCTGGGCGAACCGGATTCAGTGGTCGTTTTTCGGTATCACAAACAAAAACAAAATTAGACATTTTCAGTCCTCCCTTGCGGGGTAATGTTAGCTTCGACCTGGTTATTTAGGCTTGTTAGGCTTTCAACACTGTTCCAGTGACTTTAGAACTGTTTAATTGAAAACGACAGAGCGGGAAACTAGCTTCGCATTTCGAGGTGTCGTGACCTAAATAACGGCTCCTTTAAAAAGGGGTCTGGTCAGAACAGCTTGTAACTTCTTACAAGCTCAGTGGCTTCAGCCCTGAGTTACTGACTGAGAAGAGGCACAAAATCGGGGGCAAGTTCTGCTGAGAGTTTTTCAGAATGATTCATCCGCTTCGATGCTAACAGCGTAGCGAGATAGTGAACAATTAAGCCACCGTAACCAAAAATTACCACAGTTTCAATTGTGAGGGTGAGAAAATGCTGAATACGTTCGTACATGATTATAATTTGCAAGTGTAACATTTCTCAAACGCGCTCGCGTTTAATACAGCGTATCCCCGGTTTATGAAATGCAGCTTTAGACACGGCATTGCCTTGTCCCTACGGGGATTAATCTATCTGGGGTATACTTCATAAACTTGCAATATGCTGTATCAAAGCCTTTTAACAAAAACAGTCATTTAATTTATTGCCAAACGGTTTTACGCTGACTTATTGAGCAACCTACATTCTCGGATAAAACCAATTAACCATAACTTACGGTTTGTAACTGTATTGCAAAGGTTTGAGATTATTCGCATTACTGGCGGAAGCTTTCCTACGCTCGATGGTAAACTCCGTCAAGGGTTCAGAATGACATTTAAGTTATTACTCCAACCGCTATTAACTAAATCCTTCTGAGAATGCGATCGCAAATATCGCAAAGGGAACTGGCGCGGTGGGTGGGCGGGCAAAACAAATCCTGCTTGGAGCAGGATTTTATCCCCTTTATCGGGGGTCGTCATTGATTACTTGACAAAATCATCAATCTCTTCATTATCGTCAGTTGCCTTTTTCTTATGAGAAGCTTTGACTGCCGATTCGATATAACGGAAGTGCAAGTCAATCACTGCTTGCTCCGATGAAAGCCAGTAAACGTTGCTCAAGATTTCTTCAAGCATCTCGTCAGCCGAGTAGCCTTCATATTGCTTGTTAAACCAAGTATTGAACGCTTCCCAGTCAAGAGCTTTACCTTTCTGCAACTGTCGTTGTTTGGCACGTCCCGTTAACTCGCGGGCAACGTGCAAAAACATCTCGAAGCGCTGTTCTTCAAGAGTTTCTGCAAATTGCTTTTGCATCGGAGTTGGAGCGGATTTGCGATTAGCCATGATTAACCCTCAAGCGTGTTTTTTCTTCACAACTAAAGCGACGACAGTTCGCTAATTACAATTAATTCAAAAAATTTAGTGGGTGGGTGAGTGGGTAAAATTAAATTCACAACCAAGGTCAAAGTTTCCTTGATTGTGAATTTGTTGGGTCTGCTTCCCAGAGCGTCCTGATTCGGACGGTGGCGACAATCATTACCCAGCATCGCGATTCGTGGAAAAGGCCTCGATAGAGGCAAAAAAATGCTCTGCTTTTTCAGCAGAGCTTTCTAATCAAACTTTAGCAATTATTCGTCGTCTTCCTCAAATTCTTCGTCTTCGTCTAAACTAAAATCATCCTCCTCATCGTCATCATCCTCATCCTCATCCTCATCGCCTTCCTCGTCTTCGTCATCCTCATCAATTTCATCGAGTATGTCATCAATTTCATCATCTTCATCATCGAGTTCGTCGTCGTCATCGAGTTCTTCAGTATCTTCTTCAGAGGATTTAGCTAACTCGTTGCGACGCTTTAAGCTTTGAGCATTGAACTCCATTAAATCGGCAATGGCAGCTTGCGGGTTGTCAGCAATTGTATCGTAAATTTGGCTCATCGCTAAGGCAACAACTTCGACATCATACTTGAGTTCCTCGGGTCGGCCAACTAGCTTGGGAAACACAGTATTGTTCCACTCTTGCCAGTCGAACTTTTTACCATTGCCATTGCCGTTGCGCTTGTTCAACTGAGCTTGAATATCCAATCCCAGTTTTTCGCGAATTGCGTGGCCAACCTTTGTCGAAATACGGCTATCGCGACGCTGAATTGTCACACCGTACTTCTTATGAATTGTATTGCGAATCTGTTTGACTAGCTCGCCAGCAAGTTGCTCCGGGCTGAGGTTAGATTGAGGTTTTGATTTGGCTCCATTGTTACTGCCGACTGTTTGACTGTTCTGCTTTTCAGACGGTTTAGATTTAGCAGGCACTGGTGACTGAGAGCGAATAGGAGTGGCTGCGGTTTGTTTTTTAGTTGCGACCATGATTGACAATTTAACTTGTTTAACATCAATTTATTAGTGCCGTTAGGCACAATTACCCCCTCCGGTTGAGGGGGCGTATTTCGCTCATTAGCAGGAAGTTAAATCTTAATTATGTTAGTTAAATTATTATGTTAAGCATCCTGTATTTAGTTGTATATGAATCATGAAAATTTTCAATAATTGGTCAAATTTAAGAGTTCTTCAAACTCCCATTGTGGCCCTCGAATATTACAGTGCCAATCGCCAAAAAATCTTGTCATCATTTCATCAGTACGCCAGTGAGTGTTGTTTACCTGTTTATTATTGGAATCCCGGCTATGCAACTCTTCAACAGGTGCGGTGTTTGGATAAACATCTCCCCAATTTAGGTTGTCATTCAGATATGGCAAGCGTTTCAGATATTTCCCAGATGTATAATAGTGAATGCGTCTTATGTAAAACTGAGCTATCTGTCGAGAGTGATGTGCTGCAATTTCTGCTGGAAAATGACTGTCCCGGTATCTTTTTGTTAGAGGACATTTTGGAGTCAGACAGTACCGAACAGCCTCTTGTCCGCCGTTATTCTCAATTGGCTAACGCATTCTTTGAGCTGAAAGGGCGTTCAGCTGAGCAATATTGGGTACTGCTGGGTGAGTACATCCAACTGCCATCAAAGCTAAGTCCATTAATTCCTCTACTCAAATGTCCGTTACCCGATCGTTTTGAAGTCGAAGTTCTTGTAGATAATTTTTGCGATCGCAATTGTTCCCTTGATTTTGGTTTAGATGCGGTAGCTGCTAAAAAACGGCTGGCTGTTTCTAGTCTAGGGCTGCCAACTGCTGAAATTGAATTAGTGTTAGATCGATCGCTCTCTGTGACCGCTTCAGTTGTCAAAATCGCACAGTTGGTATTGGAGCATAAAATATCGCAACTTCGAGACCAGGGGTTGGAGTTCATTGCTTCTCCAGACGTGCCTCATGCTGGCGGTTTAGATCTATTAGACGCTTATTTGAACGAGGTCGTAAAGCTGTCAGAAGCTGATGCCAAGAAATATCACCTCAGACCTCCCAAAGGAATGCTGCTGTGGGGGCCGCCGGGGACGGGCAAAAGTTTGAGTGCAAAGCTAGCTGCTAAGAAGCTAGGTTATGCGCTTTTAGCAGCAAGTTGGGGCAATATTCTAGGTTCCTCTAATCCAGATCGCGCTCTCAACAAAATGCTGGATACAGCCGATAATTTGGGCGGCTGCGTGCTATTTTTTGACGATTTTGACAAGGGTTTTTCTGGCTGGGAATCAAATGCTGATGGCGGTGCAGCTAGGCGGCTGTCGCAGAAATTGCTCACCTGGATGCAGGAGCATGAAAGCCCCGTGTTAATGTTAGCTACTGTTAACCGTTTAGAAATGCTGCCGGCTGAACTTATTCGCAGATTTGACGACGGCGGAATCTGGTTTGTGGATTTGCCACACAGCGGCGCTCGCTATGAGATTTTCAATTTGCATTTGGCTAAGTATTTCCCAGAGCAATTTGGGGAAGGAAAAGAGAACCTTTGGAGCGACAGGCAGTGGTATTCGCTACTATCTGACTATGCCGGAGCAACGAGTGCTGAAATTGCGATCGCAGTTAAACGCTGTGCCCAGCGAGCTTATTGTGAAGGGCGACCTGGTAAAATTGAATTGGCCGATCTGCGTTATCAGAGAACTCAGTTTGTGCTGTCGTCTGAGCGTTCTTCTGAAGATATCCAGGGGATTCGGAACAAAGCGTCCTTTGCTCGGCCTGCTTCTGGGGGCGATCAGTCTAAATTTGCGGCGGCAGAGCAAGAATTATTCGAGTATCGGCCACCTGCTTACGAGAAAAGTTGAGTGTACGATAAACAACAATAGCATGGCTTTGTTGGTGAGCCAAAAAGTTTTGACTGTTGATAGAATTAGCGCAAAAGTTTTATGGCACTTTCTATAGCAGGACTTACGCCCAGCCTCTGAATAAGCCTGAAATAGCGGGCAATCCCCCCGTTTGTGGTGGTGGCGTTGCGTCCAGGACGGTCTGGGAAATAATAACCCGTGCATTTGTTATTAACCAGATGCACGGATTATTGTATAAGTAATCTAAGACTTAACTTGGACGCGGTAGCCGCAATTTTCAAGGCATAGTTTTACTCCCTGCCAAGTTAAACCTGTTTCTGGTTCAAGCGGTACAGTTAAAGCATTGGTTGTGTAGCCGCGCTCTCCCTCCTGCCTGATAACGCTATATTCAGCTTGGTGCAGCATGGCAATAGCGCATTTTGATAACTTACCAACGATATTTGCGGCTTGGTTACTAACAGTGAGAATTACATTCATTATGTTTTGAAATCAACTGTTCACTTGCACCTCAACAATCGTTGTTTAGGGGTGGGAGGTTGGGCGCGGAATTATGCGGTGACTGTTAGGGGAATGGGGAGTGGTCAGGAAGTGGAATTTTCACAGCAATGCCTGCGGTGCGGTTTCTCCCCTCCCCACTCCCAATCTTTCCCCGTTAATCTCTTACCCTCCCCAACTTTCCATCACCTTAATTTCTACCTCGCAAGGAATCGGAGAGAGAAATTTATTCCCGGCTCTCACCATACATTTTTTAAGCAAGGCTTTAACTGCCGTCACTTGTTCAAGAGGACACTCTATTAAAATTTCATCGTGAACGACACAAATCAGTTTAGCACCAGTGCGGCTCAGAGGCATAAAAAGTAGAGCAAGAGCGAGTTTAGTAATGTCAGCGCTCATTCCTTGAATTGGGTTATTTAGCATCTCATTAAGCAACGGTTTAGTATCTTTTGACCATAATCTCCTTCTGCCTAAGACAGTCCGACTCTCTCGAATACCTCGGCTCCAGGCGCTCCGAACTTTGGCGTGAAATTGTTTGATACCTGTATAGGATTCAAAGAACTTCTTACGAAAGTGTGAAGCTTGTTGCAGCGTTAAAGTGACTCCATGCTCTGCTTGAGCCATATTCTTAAATTTCGTAACTCCCATGCCATAAATTAAACCGAAGTTAATAATTTTGCCGAGCTGTCTGTCTTCGACAGTAATTTTAGATAAAGGTTTTGCTAGCACCAAGGAAGCTGTGAGAGAGTGCAAATCTTCCCCTTTGGAGTAAGCTTTCACCATCGTGCGATCGCCCGAAACCTTCGCCATGATCCGCAGTTCAATCTGGCTATAATCGGCTTTGAGCAGGACGTAACCGGGTGCAGCTTTAAAACACTGTCGGGTTTCCTTATCTCTGGGGATATTCGTTAAATTTGGCTCTCGACAACTAAACCGTCCTGATCTAGCACCAATCTGAAACCAATTGGGATGAATGCGCCCTGTAATCGGGTGAATGCGTTCAGGTAAACCCAGAGTAAAAGTATCGATACGAGCCGATAAACTGCGGTATTCTAACAGTGCTTGAATAACGGGATACTCGCCTTGCAAAGGAATTAAATGTTGAGAGCTAGTGGAAGTAACAGGAATACCTTTTTCTTGCAAAGCCGCTAAGACTTGCTTGGGAGAGCGAGGATTAATTGTATCCGTAAATTCGGGCAGCAGAGAGATTTGTTGGTGAGGGTTAGGTCGATGGAGTTGCGAATTAATTTGTTTTAAAAGAGAGTCGCGTTGGTGGCAGAGCTTCACTCCCAAAACTCTCCACTGTTCTCTATCTAAAAGCATTCCGTTGAGTTCCATAGAAGCCACCGCAGGCAGACAAGCAAACTCTAGTAAAGCAGTTTTCCAAAGCTTAGAAGCTTTCAATTTTTGTTCGAGAACAGCAGCCAGCGGGAGTAAAATTGCAGCATCGGTAGCAGCATATTGCAGTTGAGCGAGTGTTAAGTTTCCTGACCAATCGCTAACTTGCTGCGTTTTGTCTAGATTTACTTTGAGCAAATTCTCAGTGACAGCCTCTAAGGACAGATACCGTTTTAGTCCAGCCGTCAGCACTCGGTAAGCCAAATAGGTATCGAAAAAGGGTTTGGATGGTTCCAGTCCGGCAAAAGCGAGCATTTGCCATTCAAATTTGAGGTTGTGACCTACCTTTAGTGCAGGACTCGCTAAGAGCAAGCGTAATGGTTCGAGAGAACTCGGTTCAATTGCCCATAAATCTACAATGATTACTGGATGGTCAGGAATGGCAAGTTGTAACAATCTAATTTTGGCTTGGTAGGGGTCAAGCCCTGTCGTTTCGCAGTCTATACCGATGATTTTTGCTTGTTGGAATGGTTGCAGGGCTGTTTCAAGATTGAAAGCAGTATCGATTAGTTGGTAAGGAGTTTTAAGTGTAACTGGGAACTGAGCTATTTTAAGTTTCTCGGGCGTCAAAGAAGTTGGAATAGCGGTTGATTGTTTCTGCTGATTTAGCGGAGTAGGTTTCATAATTACTTGCTTTTCTAAAAAAAATGAAAGGCTATCTTTCTGTCAATAATGCACGAAGTTTTACTATTTTTAAGCCGGTATTCGAGATTAGGTAGCTTGAGGATAATGGGTTTTATTTGGGAAGTATACGAGTTTTAAGTCAATACGCTTGGACTCAGAACAATGTGACTTCCTTTCACAAGTCGGGAATTCCAAAAAATCCGTGAAATTAAATTCGTCTGAAAGCGCTAACCCAAGCGTATTGAGTTATTATTCGGTTTTTTGTAAATCAATTTAAGTCCTGAACTTTAGAAATAAGGTAAAAGACATAAAGGATGGCGGTTGGTCTAAAAACAACCAGGGGTTGCCTGGTTTTCATTGAAAATAGTTGCCAACTTTAGAGTCGGTAACAGTTAGTTGTTTTGGCTATCCCAAGTGCCACCTAAAAAGTCGAAACCTGGTTTGCCATCTGTAATCTTTTTACAGACGACTGCGTTAGCGTCTGTTGCCATTAAAAGCAAAATGCTTGTTAGAGCGATAGCGAGCAGTTTTTTCATAACGGTGAACTCAGATGTATGAACTTCACCGATGCAGCACTGTTAAGTGCGACTTTAATTCGGAACGATTAGATTTTAAAAAAAAAATTAGAGGAAGGTGGATGGGAAAATTTTGTTTGAATTTAAATTTAAAGATTATGACTATAATGTAACTGAGTTTCCCACTTACCGAGCTTTTTTATGAGTAACTCAATTCCCTCCCAGCCGCAATCCACAATAGATGATACAACCCGTTATCCGCGCTTGATGGAACTGATAGAAGCAGAAGATACAGCTAATGGAGAAGTTGGCTGCGGTCGGAATTTGGGTAATAAACCTTCAGTTTATCTGAAAACCGGCGGTATCAATATCTCTGATGAAAAGCTAAGAAATTTGTTAAGGGAGTATTTAGGTCATTTATTGATGGAGCTAGATTTTGACTCAATCATCAACCAGGTCAGTCATTTCGTAGAGTCATTAGTCGTGCAGGAACACACTCAATTAGAGCAGACAAGACCGGCATTAATGCTCTTAGAATCAGTTTTTGAGCAGATTCCTGCGAAAGAACTCAAACAATGTATTGAGTCAGAATTGAGGGAGTTTTGTTCGGAAACTGCGATCGAGGAAATTGTTCAGTATACTGGTCAAGTGATTCACTATTCAATTCTTCAACCTCGACATAAGTGGCCCAAACCTATTTGGGTACTAAGTGCTCTTGAGAAGGTGTATATTGCTCAGGCATCTAGTTTAGATGCAGCAATTGCCGAAGTTAAAGCACAATATCCCCACGAAACCGGAGAGCTGCAAGTAATCAAAGTCGGAGGTGTTCTCGCACCCAACCAAGTGATTTGCTTGGACATAATGAAAAATTTAAAATAAAAATGCGGAAGGAATTTGGTAGCTTTGAACGCATCCCAATCTGCGTCATATCCCCTTTCTTAAGCATGGGGATTCTTTAGCTTTTAGTTCCTACTCCCTCTTAAAAGACATTTTTACAGGCTTGTAATTGACTGTTTTGATTTTTATCGGCTTAGTTGGAAACCCACTTGGGGCATGATTAGTTCATTTAGATCGATCGCGAGAGTTACTTTAATAATTTCTCAGCTCGCTTGTACACAAGAGCTAGTTTTTTAGTACAATAATAACAACGATTGCTATTCCCTGTTATTAAAGCCAAAATGGAATAGCCCAAATTACAGGAGGACTCAGGCATGAACGTGTCTTTGACACCGGAGTTAGAGCAGTATGTCCAAGAGAAAGTCTCAAGCGGACTATATTATTCTGCCAGCGAGGTGATCCGTGAAGGGTTGCGCCTGTTGAAAGAACGGGAACAATTCCAGCAAACTCGCTTGCAGGAATTGCGACAGGAGATTCAGCTAGGGCTAGACAGCGGTGAGGCAACTCCCTTGGATATGCCAGCAATCAAGGCAAAAGCGCGGCAGCGTCGGCGGAGGAAACCGCAGTAATGGCCACGATCGTTAAACGCCCACGCGCTGAACTGGATTTGCTAGATATTTGGGACTACATCGCTGATGATAGTTTAGATCGGGCTGACGAGTTTTTAGATCGCGTTGAGGGAAAACTGCAAACCTTGGCACGTAATCCAGGATTGGGCAGAAGGCGTAAGGAACCCCACGCTTAAAAGCGGGGGCTTTTAGAAACTCCGACTCGATCGCCAGCGGTGCAAGAAGAAAGCCCGAACCTTACCAGAGACAGGATTAGACCTACGTTTTTTGAGTCATGATACCGGCGAATGCGTCGCTAGTTTTCCGCTCTATCACTGAATGTTAAACAGGTTTAACGGGGTTAAGCCAGTGCCTTCAGTCTAAAAAGCTCTTAAAACATTCAAGGGAGCGAACTTTACCCAGCAATGGAGGACTTCATGTCTAATTTCGTTTTTGTACTTGATAGCCACAAGCGACCGCTCAATCCAGTCCGCCCAGGAATGGCTCGTAAATTGCTAACCGCTGGCAAAGCTGCTGTTTTCAAAAGGTATCCATTTACGATAATTCTCAAGGTAGAGGTAACAGCATCCCAACAACCAATCACTCTTAAAATAGATCCTGGGTCTAAAACTACAGGAATCGCATTACTGCAAGGAGAAAGCGTAATTTTTGGCGCAGAACTAACTCACAGAGGTCAATCCATCAAAGCTAGCCTTGAGTCTCGCCGTTCACTGCGTAGAGTCCGGAGAAACCGCCATACTCGCTATCGGAAAGCTAGATTTTTAAACAGGACTCGTCCTAAAGGATGGTTAGCCCCAAGCTTGCAGCATCGTGTCGAAACAACCCTAACCTGGGTAACTAGATTGATAAAAGTTGCTCCCATTTCTTCTATTGTTCAAGAACTTGTGCGGTTCGACTTACAACAACTTGAGAACCCAGAAATTAGTGGACTGGAGTACCAACAAGGCGTTTTATGTGGCTATGAAATTCGCGAATATTTGTTGAACAAATGGGACAGAAAGTGCGCGTATTGTGGAGTTGCTGATACACCTCTACAAGTCGAACACATTCATCCCAAAGCCAAAGGTGGATCTAATCGTATTTCTAATCTTTGCCTTGCTTGCGATGCTTGCAACAAAAAGAAAGGTACTCAAGACGTTGAGCAATTCCTATCTAAAAAGCCAGAGATTTTGAAGCGGATTCTATCTCAAGCAAAACGTCCATTAAAAGACGCAGCAGCAGTCAATTCGACTCGCTGGGCATTATTTAACCGACTTAGCATGACTGGTTTACCAGTTTCTACGGGCAGTGGTGGCTTGACAAAATTCAATCGCACTCGATTAAACCTACCTAAATCTCATTGGTTAGATGCTGCAAGTGCCGGCAAAGTCGAAGAATTAAAGGTGCTGATTTGTCAACCGCTGCTAATCAAGGCAGCAGGACACGGTACTCGACAAATGTGTGGCACAAATAAGTTTGGCTTCCCAATTCGTCACAAGTCGAGAAGGCAAATTCATTTCTGTTTTCAGACTGGCGATATCGTTGGCGCGACAGTCACCGCAGGCAAAAAAGTCGGCTATTATGTGGGACGAGTTCTTTGCCGTGCATCTGGCTCGTTCGATCTTGCTACAACGAAGGAAAGAGTAGCAGGAATTAGTCATAAATATTGCAAGCCTATTCACAAAAAAGATGGCTATTCCTATGGATTTTGATTCAAGGCGACTGAAGTCGCAGCCGCTTTCCTCCCCATGTCTAAAGCCAGGGGCTTCTCGCTCGTTTTCTGGTGAGGAACTGTTAGCTGGGTTGCACAGCTTTCCGATTGGGAACTATGTGGTGTTCTACCGGGAAATTGAAAATGGAATAGATGTAATTCGTGTTCTGCATGGTTCACGGGACATAGAAGACATTTTCAGTCGCGGCTAACTCCTTGTAATGCAAGTGCGTATTCAAGGCGTACTGCCTGCCAATAGAGAGAGTTTAATTGTGGAAGTGTTGCATAAATTTGAGTCAGAGATTGAATCAGGGGCATTAATTTTATTAGATGAAACGCGCTCTCGGGTTAGAATTCGGTTTCTTACACCGCGATTACTGACAAATCAGAGAATAAGGGTGCGCGATCGCACTTTGTCACTTTCTTAAAAGACATTTTTCTCGACTTCGTAGAATAGCCCAGTGCTGAGAGCCGTTAGGTAACTTTCATAGAGCTGCCCCCTCCATGTGGAGGGGGTAATTTTTACTGAACAAAATCGCTCATAGGAATGAAGTTGCAGGAACTAGATGCGATTTAAATTGGAATTGTTCACCACATAAACTCATAAAAACCATGCATAATTCATCGATTGAACCTAATTCCGGCTATAACAACTCTGGTTACGAATCGACACCGGATTTGACTGTCGGTTACTCGTCATCTAAAGAAGTTCGTCAAGGTAATTTTGACAACGCTTACCAAGAAAATGTGTATGACTTGTCCAACCTAGCAGATACTCCTTGGACAGATTCAGCAGTCCGCCCGAATCCACAGCTTGAGCTGGAGCTTGATTAAAGAAAAAAGCGAAGATGGAGAAATGCAGTCCAGGACGCATCAACCTAAAAAACCCAGTTTCTCGTTCTCATGTTCAACCTAAAATGACGGAATTACATAGGAAGACCGGGTTTTTGGGTAATTCCTAAAATGGAGAGGGAGAGAGGTAGAGGAAGAGAGGGAGAGAGGGGAGAGGGGGAGAGGGAGATTTAGCTGATGGGTAATTTCTGCAATACTGCTCTATTTTTCGTAATGTTTTAAAAACCATTTAAAGTTTTTCCAAATTAGAAAGAATAGAGCAGTTTTTTTTGCCTAATTTTAGTTAACATCAAGAGGATTTCCATGAACAGTCCAAAGCAGTTAAAAAAATTAAGCCAGGTAGGCTCGGCTTTAATAGCTGCCAGTACACTCTGCCTAATTTTTGCTTTCATCTGCATTACTTTCTTAAGCTTTCCATCAATTGCTAGCGCTAGTTCCTTACCTACTAAAATTTGGGAAAAAGAACAATCTAGAGTTTTGCTGCCAGATTGGAACCAGATTACCTTTAGTTCCCTGCCCGCCGTTGCTAGTTCGGGAAGTTCTGGCGGTCGAAGCTGGCAAGCCGGCACTTCTGTTGACAACATCTTGAAGCTGGGGGACATCAACGATGTAAAACCTGAAATTCTGTCTTTGCAAGCAATTGAACAATTGGCACTAGGGGATATCAATTTAGAAAATATCAGCTTGTCAGCATTTCCCTTAGCTGGTAAGCAAACTGTCGGTCACTTGGTTGAAATTGTTCCGAATCTAGGCCAATTTCAATTGAGCGATGTTCCTCCAATTGCTTCTTTATCTTCTCAAATAGCCGGAGTGAACCCTAACATCAACCAATTACCAATTGGTCAAGCTGTAAAACAAGTACCGCAACTAGCGCAGGCAAAACTTAACCAAATTGACCTATCTGAGTTTGCGCTCGCCCAAATCCCCAACCTTAATAGCGTAAATTTAGAACAGTTCTCTGGCTGGTCAGAGGAACTCATCAGCAATATTCCGCTGCTGAGTCAAGTCCCGCTTTCTAGCTTTCCGGTTCCTATTGCGTCCATTGGCAGCGCAGTCATGCGAATTGACATGATTTACAGTCGGTACGAGAGCAAGCGCAATAACACAATTTCTGGTTCTGATGTAGAAGGATTTGCGGTAGCCTGCGAGAAAGATTGCGCTTATATCGAACTCGACGACATGGAAAACGCCGGTCGCCGCGCCACAGGGCCACTAGAAGGCAAGCAGTGGATTAGCGGCAAATATCAGGAAGTGCGAGGCGGTTCTGGCTGTTTGACCGGTTGGGAACCGACGGGCCGGCATCCTTTTGGGGAAGTGTTTAAAGTAGTGGTAATGGAACCGTCAGAAACCAGCGATACTGTTGACACGGCTCTGTACTTCAGGTTTAGTTTGCCCTGTGGCAAATCGCCTTACATTATTGGTCCGGTTCCGTTTCTCAGTTACAGCGTTAATTCGCCTATGTTTGTCGGTCGATTAGAGGGCGGTTCTTCTAACAGTATTTCGCGTTCAAAAGGTGTCGCATCTGAAACAAAACCTTCAAAACCGTTGAGTTCAAATCACGCTAAAGAAAACCCTTTACCAACTCAGCCTCTACCTGAATCCAAGCGAGAGTGCGCGCGCCCCGCAACTTACGTTAACGGTGTGGATGTAGCTTCATTAGGGGAGGCGTTAGCAAAGCTTTCCGAAGGAATTGCCAATTTGGAAAATGCAGCCAGTGGCGATTACGAAGCTATTGGCGAGATGGTTTGTACTGAAGGATCTCGCAACTGCGGGCGGGCGATCGGTCGCTATCAGTTGATGAGTTACCGGGAAGACGTGCAGCGTGCTGTCAGCTCAATTCCAGGGGGGCCTAACTTTATCCTAAACGTCAACAAAGGCCAAAAACCTACAAGAGAGGAACTCTTCCAATATTTTCCTCCTGCTGTTCAGGATAAAGTCTTGCAAAATTCTCTAGCTGAGAACGTAGTCAGCAGCCAACAGGAAATTGACCCTAAAACTGGGCAGGTATTCAAGGGCGATCGCTTAATTGAGCGAGTAGCACAGAAACACTTTGGGGGTTCTGGCAGTAAAATTGATGCCAGCTATTCCAACATTTTAGGTGGCTACTCTCTCAAACAGTACGGGGAAAAAGTTCGAGAGCTTTATAACCACAATACCAGCGACAATTGCCAAGCTAATTCTGGTGACAGCAATGGCATCAGCAACTCGGTAGGCACCGGCCTTACTTTAAATGCTAGTTGGAGTATTAAGGTGGCGCTGTTCATTAGCTCTTTTTTGGGGGGAATGTGGTTTTTAATTCGACTTTTTCACAAGCTAAAGCAGCTAATTTTTTTGATACTAATCGGTTTGGGGATAGCAATTACTCTTGGCACGGCTGCGCTCTCCCATTGAACAAAGGGAAAGGGGAAGTGGAAATGCAAGGTATTAACAAATATAGGACTTACGCAAGACAGCAAATTTTACAGTATTTGTGGCCAACTGCACCGAAGAGCACCTACAAACACCTTACAAACAGTATCTCTGCGTTCACGAGTGAACTATAACACAATACGGTTCAAGTAAGAACAATCTGACTTCCTTTCACAAGTCTGTATATCCTAAAAATTCGTGAAATGGAATTCGTCTGAAAGGGCTAACCCAAGCGTATTGGACTATAACAACTTTTTCGCTAACAGGACGTTTTTAATTGCTTAAAACATGAATTTTCTTACGTTTCTGTTCTGATATCTATTCCGAAACATGAATTTTATTGCATTTCTGTTCTGACATCTATTCCGGTGGCATCGGAATGATTAAACCACAGAGGACGCAGAGGACGCAGAGAAAGAAAAGAGAGAGATTAATAATTCCGATATCAACGGATTTGATATGACTTGTTCCTAAGTTGTTCTCGCTCTAAATTGCATAGTCGTTTTATATTCCGATAAGGAAGTCATTAAAATTGACTGTAAATTTTAGACATACAACAGCTTACTTAAGCAAAAGATTCTCTCTTTTCGTGTCTTTTTCTTCCGCTTTATTGTCCTTTTTTCTCTGTTATTTTGTATAATTGGAGTAACAAATGGTTGAACAAAATCGAGTTAAGCAAAAAATAGCAGGCAGCCAAAAGATTGTCAACCCCCCGGTTTGGTTAAATCAAGTTGGTTACTGGTTTCGCATTGGTTTGACAGTTTTTACCGCCCTGTCGCTATTATTGGGGACAGTTGCTTGCACGAATTCTAGTTCAGCAACAACCGCACCAGCTTCTTGGCAACAAGCTTTGCGAGTCACTCCAAAAGAAACTTTAACCCTAATTGTAAAGGAACACAGCAGCCTTCCAGAACTCAAAGTAGCGGCTGGGCAAAGTGCAGCGGCGGAAGCAATTAAGAGAATGCGAGTGTGGCAAGTTAATGGCTCGGTAGGACGGCTGAACCTTTATGATTTCAATAATTCCGCTCTGTGCGGCACAAAAGGCTGCCTTTATGTTGGCTACTTAATTCCTAATGATTCAAGTCAAATGCCAACAGAAGTATTTGCAGCTTATCTCGACCCCCATAAACTGCCGAAAACTCCTTTGTTTAAGGCTGACAGTTCCTCGCACGAGGGTTTGCCTTGTCTAGGAGTGAATCAGCTTTCCCAAGAAGGCCGCCGCCAGCTTCAATTTTGCTACGACGGCCTTACCTATCAACTTGCTGACAGCCAGCTTTTCAAAGATGGTTAGTGTTTAGTAGTCGGCGGGTTCATCGAATTCAAAATCTTCTTCTGAATCAACCTCAACTTCAACCTCAACCTCAGCAGCTTCCGACAATTCATCTAACTCCTCTAATTCTGAGTCTGTTCCTCCTTCAACTTGTGCAATTTTGCGAGGGGGCGACAATTTACCTTGACTTTTGCGGTTAGTTACGCTTTCTGGCAACGCTTGGACTTCAGGTTCGACACCAGCAGCTATAGCTGGCAACCCGGCCTCGCTAGCGTCAATGAACCCAGCAATGCTATTGTGCAGTCCCCAAATCAATTTCTTTTGTGGTTTTTGACCGAGAAATAGCTTGGGAAAATTAGCATCAGTTGGCTGAGTAATGCTGTGAGTTTTGCAGCAAAAGGATTTATTTTTGCCTTCCCCTTCTTTGATAGCTCTAAATTCGACATTCAACACTCCCAAAGAGCGCCACTTGTCATTTTTACCGCTGTAATCTCTCCCAAAGCAATCAGCAAATGCCCGTTCCAAATTGCGGTAAAATTCTTCTCTAGCGCTCTTAAAGCTCCAGAGGGCTACATTCTTGAAGCGGACGACAATCGGTACCTGATGCAGGGGTTGGTTTTTGGGATTTAGAAAGATGAGAGCGTGTTCGGAACACACTTCCTGCGTCTTTTTATCGAGGGAATCGCGATATTCGTCGTAAAGCCCAATAAAAGTACCTGCTAATTCTCCATTTTCTTCAATATCTTTGTAGCGGATGTACTCAGGCACACAAGCTAATACCAACATTCTCGCTTTTGGGAGCAGTAAGCCTGTCACTTCTTCGCTTAGTTCGACCGTTGTCAATTCCTCAACATTAGGCATTACGTGCCATTCCGCTTTGACAAGCTGGTCGTTCGGGAGCAAAATACCTGCTGGATTATCGTTAATCACGATTCCATAGGGCAAAGAGGGCTTGCGAGTTTGGTTGTAATCACTGTTGAATAGCTCCGGATCTATCTCGTAATAATCAGCACTCTTGTTCTTTTGCGTGTTGGACTTTCCACTAGAATTCTGTACTGTCTTACTGGGAGATTTCGCGTTATTGCTTCTTACCATTGTTTACCTATTTTTGTCATGGTCTCCCCCTTGAGGCGATAGCCGCTATCTGAAACCTTTAGTTTTTTTAAGAGCTAAAAAAAATGAACAATTTGCAATTTTTGCCTAAAATTAACAAAGCTACCTTGATACCAATGGCAGTTCAACCTCCTAAACGTTCGTTAACTAGCATAGATTTTGGCGGGTTGTTGGGTCAGTTTATGAAGCCAGAGGGACTGGCAATGTTAGGGCTAATGGCAGGCTTACTTATTGCTTCCAAATTAGTTGGAAACGGGAAGGGGAAAATTACCTCCGGGCGGCTCTGCGGGACGGCTGAAAAATTGGCAGCCACAGGCTCTGCCCTCAAGCAAATGAAAGAAAAAAAACGGCAGCCCGTTACTTTGTGGAGTGGTACGCCGACTTATTGGTTTAAAGGTTGTCAAGGATTGAGTGCTCGATTGCAAACGCTATTAGGTGCAAATCCGACGGTTTGGTTTCCCCACGCAGAACGCGGAACTTTAGTCATTGGTGCTCCGGGTTCTGGCAAAACATTCAGCGTCATTGACCGGATGGTTGAAAGTGCATTCCAGCAAGGTTTTCCTGCCATTATTTACGACAAAAAAGGAGACCAGATGAAAGTGCTTGCACCCCTTGCAGTGCGCTATGGCTACGATGTGCAAGTGTTTGCGCCAGGGGAAGCTTACAGCGGCACTATCAATCCTCTGGATTTTATGAGAGATGCACAAGATGCAGTAATGGCAGCAGAAATTGGACAAGTTATTGCTCGAAATGCTAGTCCGGGGGAGAGTAAAGGCAATGAGTTTTTTGAGAAAGCAGGCGAGTTGATGGCGAAGGGTTTAGTGCAGTTAGCAAAAAGCAGTCCTTACCCGGATTTAGCTTTTGTGTACGCAATTATTCAACTGCCTGATTTGGTCAAGCGCATCGACCACGCCGTTCACCGACCCGACGGTCATCCCCTCAAAATGGACAGGTGGATTGCCTCTAGTTTTTCGCAGTTATTAAGTTCAAAAGATGCTGAAAAAACAGTGGCGGGCATCAAGGCCACCGCAGAGGCTACCTACTCCAGTTTCATTCAAAAAGATTTGTTGCGGGCATTTATTGGTCGCAGCACCATTCCAATTGCTTTAGAAGGGAAAAAGTGCATTATTTTCAAATTAGATGACCAAAGACGCACTGTAGTGGGGCCGCTGTTAGCTGCTGCTATTCACTTATGTGTGGTGTCTAATTTGAGTCGGGTACGTTCTGACCCATTTTTGTACTGCTTAGACGAGTTTCCGTCTCTCAAGTTCGACAGAATGGATCAGTGGGCTAACGAATATCGTTCTGCTGGCGGCGTACCGATTGTTGGCATTCAATCACTCAATCAACTCTATAATCTCTATGGGGATAAAAAAGGGGCTGCGATCGCCAGTGCTCTGTCAACTCACGTCCTCTTCAACCCTGGCGATTTTGAGACAGCCGAGAAATATTCTAAGCGGTACGGAGAAGTGGAAGTGCTGGTAAAAAATCGATCGACCGGCAGCTCGACGGGGCAGCAAACGAGCCGTTCTGTCAACTGGAGCGAACAGTTGCAAAAGAAACCGCTGATTAGTCCTGACGAAATTCTGAGGTTTCCTCAAGGCAAGTGCGTCATCACTTCACCGGCCTACGCAACGGGGACGGAAGCTTTATTTCCCTACCCTCTCAAGATTCCGGTGCGGCCCGGCGACATAAAGCGAGCTAAAGAGTCTGAACAACTGTGGGACAGCAGCATTAGACCGCAGCTTGAAAGGCGGGCGAAAGCTTTATCAGTAGAGCAGCAGACGGGTAAACTGCTCAATATAGATGAAGAGCTGGATCAGCGGATTCGATTCGCTTACCAATTGCTGCCACATCCGAACGATCCAGAAGAACCCGTGACTGTGGCTGATGTTAAGTCGCCTGTTAATGCTGCTGGTGCGAACAGCGCGGCTGGGAAAATAGCGGTTGGCAATATTCGGAAAAAACTCAAAACTCTGTCCTTTGGTGGCGATAGATGATGGAGCAAACTAAACAATTTTTGGCTGACATTTTGATTGTTGACGATATTCCCGCTAACATTCAACTACTTTCTCAATTGCTAATTGAAAATGGTTATAAAGTCAGGAAGTTGATTAGTGGAGAGCGAGCTTTAAAAGCAGTAGAGTTGCAAGCGCCAGACTTGATTTTGCTAGACATAAAAATGCCCGGTATGGATGGTTATGAAGTCTGCCGTCAACTTAAAGCATCTGAAGCTACTTGTGATATCCCTATAATTTTCATCAGCGCTTTAGATGACGTATTTGACAAAGTAAAAGGGTTTGAGGCGGGCGGTGCTGACTACATTATAAAACCTTTTGAGCCTGTTGAAGTGTTAGCGCGGGTATCTGCCCAACTTAAAATGCAGCGCTTGCAGCAGCAACTTCGCTGCGCTAACGTGCAATTGGCTGCACAAAATGTTCAGCTCAGCCAGGAAATTCAAGAAAGACAGCAAGCAGAAGCCAATTTAAGAATGCTGTTGCACGCTGTTTCGCACGATTTGCGATCGCCTCTATCAGGAATGTCGCTGCTGCTGCGAAGTCGCCTCAATGATGCTGGCAGTAACATTGCTATTGATAGGCGGACTATGGAGGTTATGGTGCAAAGTTGTTCGCGCCAACTCCAGTTGATTGAGTCACTAACAGCAACACAACAATTTGATGTGAAAAGTGCTTCTTTAGCCATGAAGCCGCTGTCGCTGCCCACTTTAGTCCAAAATATTCTTATTGAAAGATTACCAATTCTCAACCAGCATCGAGTCAAGGTTAAGCAGCTTTTTGCAGCCGATTTGCCTTTAGTCAATGCTGATGCCCAGCAGCTCTGGCGGGTGTTTGGCAATCTGATCGACAATGCTGTTAAATACAATCAGTCTGGGTTTATTTTGACGGTAGAAGCTAAAAAGGAAGGTGAGATGGTTCGCTGTACGGTTGCAGACAATGGGGCAGGAATTTCTCCTCAGCAATGTGCAAGATTATTCGAGCCTTATACGAGGGGAGTTGGAGTTAGTTTAAGGCAAGGATTGGGATTGGGACTTTACATTTGCAGGCAAATTGTTGAGGCTCACGGCGGAGATATTGGCGTTGATAGCGAATTGGGAAAAGGAGCGAGGTTTTGGTTGACATTGCCAAAGTTTGAAGATTGACAAGCTGTCATAATTTGCTACGCGATAGCTACGCCTCAAAAACCACTTTTTTTAGAACAATTAGAAGCTGCATTCCAACGGCTAAACCAGCCCCAAACGCAGTGCTTTAACGGCAGCCTGGGTGCGATCGCTCGCTTCAAATTTAGCTATAATCATCTCTACATGACCTTTGGCGGTGTGGACGCTCATTCCTAGTTGAGCGGCGATTTGTTTATTGCTTTTACCCTCAACTAGCTGCTGCAAAACCTGCATTTCCCGTTCTGTCAGCTTGATGTCGTCATTCGCATAGCTTTCGGGCAGTGGCGTTTTGAGATTTTGCAGCACGCAGTCGGCAATCTTAGGGTCTAGGTAACTGCCACCTTCTTGCACAGTCGTAATCGCTGCTAGAAGTTGTTCTGCGTTAGTGCCTTTAACGCAGTAGCCGTGAGCGCCGCTGGACAAAGCCGCCATTACCTGAGTTGGATTGCTGTGGTGGGTGAGCATCAGGATACGAGTATGTAGCAGGGCGGCTCTGATTTGCTGCGCGGCTGCAATACCGTCGATTCCGGGCAAGTCAATGTCCATCAGCACGATGTCTGGTTGGTGTTGCAGTGCGGCACTGACGGCTTCGTTACCGTTAACAGCTTGTGCGACAACTGTTAAATGGGGTTGGCGATTGAGGATATGTTGTAGCCCGAGCTGCATCATCGGGTCATCTTCAACTATCAGGATGGTTTTTAGTTGGCTTGTTTTTGGTTGGGTGGCGGTAGTTGCAGTCACGGCTAACATTCCTACTACATTTATCCATACCTATTGTTTTTTCTCATATTAAAGAGTGCCATCCTCCTATGGAGAGAAGAAATGTATTAATTTTTTGGCGATTGCGTCGGGAATAGGGTGCATATCTCTCGATAGGAGGATGGCAATAAAATGTGAACGGATTATATCGATACTTCGTTGATTTCATCCAAATTGATAGCTGTTGCTACTTCCTTCGGTTGAGGTGTTAGATAACCATTGAGCTTGAAAACTGTTTGTTCTGTCTCTCGTTCAATGGTAGTCAAAAGCCAATTTTGAGTTTTTCGGTGTTGTTTGCTGTCCCAGGCAAACAGAACTTTTTTTGCTGGTTGAGTCGGGTGAAGTGCCAAAACAATCAGTTGTAGCTTGTGAGGCTCGATCTCGAAGAATTCGGCAGCTACCCATAACTTAACTCGGTCTTGCCAAGTCAGTACAGGATGGCGAATCGCCCACTCAAATAGTTTGGGCGTCCCTTTGACTAGACCCACATTTGTACGGACTTGTATCACTTTAAATGGAGGAGAAGGGGAAGAATTTTCTTCTGTCACTCCTCTTTTTCTTCGGTCTAGTTTTGTTTGAAGTGGAATGTCAACAAACAGTTTTCGCTGCGGTAAAAACAGTGATGGCGATAGTTCTTTGAGCTGGAAAACCCACTGCTGGAACTGGGGGTGACTGTTGAGAATTGGCTCGACAGGTAATCCCATTAAAATTTGCTTGACAAGCAGTTGCAAGCGTTCTTGCAGATAGCGGGACTTAAACATAAAATACGATAAAAATAGGTTATAATGCTTACATAGCAAGCATATAACGTTAAAAAATGA
>NZ_JAUBOX010000069.1:0-43409 GCF_036700445.1 Microcoleus sp. T3_B1 | reverse complement strand
TTGTTCGCGGCTTTGGGTAAACGAGATTCGATCGCGATTTTTGGCACGGATTACGAGACTCCTGACGGTACTTGCATTCGGGATTACATTCACGTTAACGATTTGGCATCTGGTCACATTTTAGGATTAGTATATTTGCTAAATGGTGGCAAATCTGATTTCTTTAATTTGGGCAATGGCGGCGCGTTTTCGGTGAAAGAGGTGATAGAAACGGCTCGTCAAGTGACGGGAAAAGAGATTAAGGCGGTTTCGTGCGGCGTCCGGGAGACCCACCTGCTTTGGTTGGCAGCAGCGAGAAAGCCATCAAAACCTTGGGCTGGTCTCCTGAATATCCCGACATTAAGAACATTATCTCCCATGCTTGGCAGTGGCACCAAAAACGCCACAACTCTTAGTCTGTAAGGTGCAGCGCACCTTACCATTACAGCAAAGTTTGATTGAATTCTTGTGGGGAGTAGGGGTTGGGCGTCCCGCCCGCCCCCAAAATACAATATGCTAATAATATCTGCTAAATCGGGACAACTGGGCAACCGACTGCTGCTTTTTGCTAATTTCATCGCTTGGGCGATCGAGCATAATTTGACTGTTCTCAATCCTGCTTTTGACGAATATGCAGAATTCTTTGTGGGAACCGCAGGGGATTTTTTGTGTTGTTATCCTCCTCCATATTTTACCGCAGCAGGTAACAAGTTTGTCAGAAGGAAATATTATAATTTTATTAAGTATTTAAGCAAACAAAAAATATTAAAAACGCAAGAAATAACCCGAAAACAACCTTTTAGTTGGCTCAAATATCAGGAGATCGAACAAATCAAGCAGGGTTCAATTGTTTTTTTTCAAGGCTGGCTATTTCGAGATGGCTGGTTTGTAGAAGATATCCCCTATTTACACAAGTACGCCGACCCGATTAGAGCATACTTTGCACCATTAGAGCGATATAGAATCAATGTAGATCGTTTGATATTGACTTTAAAAAATAACTCTGATATCCTAGTCGGAATTCACATCCGCCAAGGGGATTATGTTCAGCATCAAAAGGGTAGATACTTTTACACAAGTGAGCAATATTTAGAAGTCATGAATTATGTGATGAGGCTATTTGAAGGCAAAAAAATAAACTTTTTGATTTGTTCTAATGTTTCGCAAAATCCGAGTTTTTTTGACGATTTTAACTGTGGATTTGGCAGCGGTCATTTAATTGAAGATATGTATGCTTTGGCTGAGTGCGACTATGTTGTCGGGCCGCCTAGCAGTTATACTATGTGGGCTTCTTTTTATGGAGATAAACCTCTTTATATGATCCGCGATGTCAATAAAACAATTAACCTGAAAGATTTTGTACATTTTTATGAATGGCAAGGAATTTTTCACGGTCGAGATGACTGGAGTGAGAGCTTTTGGGAGTGGACACACTGAGGGAAATATAGCATTTCTCAGTAACATGAGGTACCCGACGTGCATGGGGCATAGGCCTCCGTGGGCATACCTCACCACGCTTGAGAACCGCTATAGCAATCCTAAATGATTCGTGTAATTCTTGTAGGGGCAAAACCCACGCCCGGTTGCCCCGCCTTGACTGGGGTAGGCACGGGGAGTAGGGGTAGCACTACCCCTACATATTTTTACAAATGATTTAGGATTGCTATATAAGTAAATCAATAAGTAAATTAATGAATTCAAATAAATTAGCAGTCAAGGGATTTATCACTATTTTAACTGGTCTTTACTCTTTCCAGGATTGCGTTCATTTTCTGGCGTCTGTCAGGAAGTTTCACCGGGAACCCATTATTATTTTAATAGATAGAGTTCCTCTAATTTTATATCCTTTACTTCACGTGTTCGGAAATGTCATATTGAAACCTGCGCCCTCTAATGAAAATCCTGTTTTAGCGTCGCGGCTAGCTAAGCTGGCTTTGTACGGGGAATCTCTGTTTGAGAAAACTATTTATATGGATTGTGATATTTGTTTGCTGTCGCCAATAGATGAGGTGTTTGATTTTCTTGATGGGGTGGATTTGTTGGTGACGGAAGATGTGCAGCCTGCGATTGCTAAAGCGGCAAATTTATTAAGAGTCAAGCAGGATATTCTGTCAACTTTGCAGTCGGTCGGGTTGCCGCTAAATGAAAATAGCATTCAATACAATGGCGGATTTATCGCTTTTACGAAAAGCAGTAAAACTCAGGAATTGTTTACAAACTTTAAGAAATATTTCGAGATGGTAGTGGCGCATCAAAATGTGCTACTGTTAAAAGACCAGGGCGCTTTTGCGGCTGCTGTGGAATCGGTGAAACCGAAAATGACAACTTTGTCCCCGGTTTACAACTACTTAGATAAGTGGAAAGATGTTTATACGATCGACAAACCGATTAAAGTAATGCACTGCACTTATCCTTACCGCCCTCAATACGCGAAGAACGTGACGCGATCGCTCTTTACTAGAATAGTCGATCGCACGGCTCAAATATTTTTACCAAATCAACTTAACAATCCCTGGCGTTTAAAATAATTAAAGTTTGTTGGCCAACTGCATCAAAAGCAACAAAATTCAGCCCACCATAAAAAAAATTAGCCTCAACATATCCGAAAATTTACCTATAAGAATTATTGCTGGCTTGAATAACAGTCCTGGGTGCATCACTGGTTGATTTTTACCAAAAGACGCGTTGCTGTCCTTTCCCCTGGTTAAAAACCCGGTTGCTTTGGTCGGGAGTGCGTGAGTCCCTATCGCCTTGACAAAAGCTCGGTTAAGCAGGAAAATTAAACAAATGTTTTAAACAAAATACTCAGTGAAAGTTTCATTAGTAGTGAGCGATTTGTCAGGAGGAGGTGCAATTCGTGCTTTTTTATTAGCTCAAGTCTTGATAGAGCTTAAATGTGATGTAGAAGTAGTGGGATTTCAGTTTGGCAAGGACTTGTATGCTATTCCTCCCAGAGACATCCCCGTATGTGCGATACCAGCTCAAAATTATCCGGGGTTTTTGATGGATGCTCAAAAACTTTGGAAAAAAATAGATGGGGATATTATTTATGCAGTCAAACCTAAACCGACAAGCTTTGGGTTATCGCTGCTAAAAAAACTGGCGAGTCGCCACTTTATAATTTTAGATATAGACGACTGGGAACTGAGCTGGTACGGGGGAGATGAATGGCAATACCGTCCCTCTTTCAAACAACTTTATCGAGATATTTTTAAACACAATGGTCAATTGAGAGAACCCGATAATCCCCTCTATCTCAAGTGGATGGAAAGTCTCATTCACCGTGCGGATGCAGTCACCGTTGATACTGAGTTTTTAAAACAGCGTTTTGGTGGTGTATATTTGCCTAATGGTAAGGATACTGCAATGTTCGACCCTGCTAAATACAATCCTGAATTGAGCAGACAGCGTTACGGCTTGTCCGGGTATAGAATCTTAATGTTCCCCGGTGCGCCGCGACCTCACAAAGGTGTTGAGGATGTTTTGATGGCCCTCGAACAGTTAAATGAACCCGATTTAAAATTAGCGATCGTCGGCGGGAGTCCTTATGATGATTATGATGATAAACTTGTGAAACAATGGGGGCGTTGGATTATTAAACTGCCAAGGTTTCCAGTGGAGATGATGCCGTCGGTTGTAGCGGCGGCTCATGTTGTCGTTGTTCCTCAGCGAGAAACTCTCACAGCCGTGGCTCAGTTTCCGCTCAAGCTGACAGATGGCATGGCAATGGCTAAGCCTGTTTTGTCTACGCGAGTGGGGGATATTCCAGAAATTTTAGGAGGAACGGGTTATTTAGTCGATCCTAGTTCTCCCGCTCAAATTTCACAAAAAATTCAATGGATATTTCAAAATTTTACAGTGGCTAATTTACAAGGAATGAAAGCTCGGGAAAAATGTGTAAAAGAATATAGTATTGAAGCAATGAAACCGATACTTTCAGATATAATCGCAGGTATGTAAATGTTATTTAAAAAAAAACTCACGGGAGGAAGAAAAGCTGGCTGTTATTAAAGAATATTTTGAGATGCCGTACTGTTTAGCTGGGAATGCTTCATGTCTGCCAATAAGCTACTCCTAAAATTTGCCAGACGATATCCCGGCAGGATTCTCTTAACTGTGATGCTGGGCTTTTCTGGCGCTTTATTCAACGGTATCAGCACTACTCTGATTGTACCAGTGCTTTTAAGTTTTTTAGAGCACGCTATCGAGCTGCGTGGTGCTCCACCTCTAATTAAAACTTTGATGTATCCCTTTGAGGGAATGCCCGAAAATCAGCGTTTAATGTTGATGACCGGGGCGGTTGTGCTGGCAATTTTCTTAAAAAATGTTGCGAGTTATATCAATACTTTAGTAGCTACTTCTCTGACGCGCTCTCTGACTTTTGATTTGCGAGAAGCAGGTTTGCGGTTGTTGTTAGAAGTAGATTTAGATTTTTACTCGAAAACTAAAGTCGGGGATTTAATTAATAGATTGGGCGGAGAGATTGGTCGGACTGCTAGTGCAGTTGGTACGGCCATCGGAATGTTTACTACGTCAATCACCGTTTTGGTGTTTGTGGGTCTGCTACTTTCTATCTCGTGGAAACTGACGGTGACAGCTACACTTTTGCTGGCCTTAGTTGCTTGGGCAAATCAATATATTATTAACCGTTCCAAGTATTTTGGCTACCTGCTTTCTGAAATGTCGAAAGATTATTCGGTTAGGGTGTTGGAAACGATTACTGGGATTCGGCTGGTCAAGTCAACGGGGAACGAGGAAAGGGAGTATCAGCGGATCAAGCATTTAATTCAAAGGCGAGAACAAGCGGATTTTCAGGCTCAGGTAAATTATGCGGCGATCGCCCCAATTAACGAAGTTGTTAATTTAATAGTTGTAATTTTGATTGTATTTATAGGTCGCACAATATTTGCTAATGAGATAGAGTCTATTTCGACAATTTTATTAACCTACTTATTGGTACTTTTTAGGTTAATTCCTTTAATTTCTCAGTTGAATAGCGGGCGCAGTCAATTTGCTAATACGTCGGCTAGTGTAGAGGTGGTTAATGATTTTTTGAGCTGCGAGGACAAGCCATTTATGCTGAACGGTTCTGTGCCTTACACTCATTTGCGATCGGGAATTCATTTTAATAAAATATCTTTTAGTTATCCTAACCACAAAAATTTAGTTTTGCAAGGAATTGATTTATTTCTACCTCACGGTACTACTTTGGCTTTGGTAGGAACTTCGGGTTCGGGCAAGTCAACTTTGGCAGATTTACTGCCGAGATTTTACGATCCTACTGAAGGTCATATCTCGCTAGATGGCAGGGATTTGCGCGAATTTGAGCTGAAAAGTCTCAGGCAAGCGATGGGTATTGTTAGCCAAGATACGTTTTTATTTAATGCTTCAGTGCGGGAAAATATTGCTTATGCTAAACCCCAAGCGACTGAGGAAGAAATTGTGGAAGCGGCGAAGGGGGCGAATGCTTACGAGTTTATCCAACTATTGCCGGAGGGGTTGGATACTCAAATTGGCGATCGGGGCGTGATCTTATCGGGAGGGCAGCGTCAGAGAATTTCAATTGCTAGAGCCCTGCTGCAAAATCCGGAAATCTTAATTTTAGATGAGGCAACGAGTTCGCTGGATACGGTTTCGGAAAGGTACGTGCAAGCGGCGATCGAGAAATTGAGCTGCGATCGCACAACGTTGGTAATTGCCCACCGCCTCTCCACAGTCCAAAAAGCCCACAAAATCGCCGTGATCGATCGCGGACAAGTAGTAGAAATGGGTTCCCACGAAGAATTGCTAGCCAAAGGAGGGTACTACACTCGCTTGTATTCAGTGCAATTTGCCGAAGAAACCGCTCGCGATGAAGCTCTAATTAGAGGTTCTTACGAAATTCGCACTCGCCTGACTCCCATGATAGCTTACCTCAAATTGCTCGTAGATGAAATGGTAGACTCTCCCGAAGAAAGAGACGAGTTAATCAGAGAATCATTTCACTCGGCTGCTAATATTTTCACTACTTTAGAATTTATAGAAAATACTATTAAGCGTCAGGCTGTTAAAAAGTAGTCAGTTGGCAGTTGGCAGTTGGCAGTTGGCAGTTGTCAGTTGGCAGTTGTCAACAGTCAACAGTCAACAGTCTGCACAGTCAACAATTACTAATTACCAATTACTAACTACCAATTACCATGTCCAAATATTATGTATTTTTTACCCGAAATATCTTGCCGCAACCCAATGTAGCGAGCTTAGTTCAAGTTGCACACTCTGCAAATGCCGCAGCAAATCTCGGTTTACCAGCAGTTTTGGTATATCTCCGCAAAGGCTGGAGTGCTTTGAATCCGGTTGATTTGCTTTTTCCTTTTCAACCCCGGAAACCCGATGACAAACTTGCCACAATTTACAATATTCAAGATAAATTAAAAGTAGCAGATTTACCGATGCCGTGGCCGATCGACTTTTGGGACAGCAAGTGGACGAGTTCCAGTACAATAGTATCAAAATACTATTTACCGATTCACCTGCTTAAATCCACTAAAATTGTCCACACCCGCGACTGGAACTTTGTCAAAGCAGCAGTTAAAAACGGAATTCCCGCTATCTACGAACAGCACCACCATGAAAACAAGCAATTTGAATCAGAAATTGTCCGCAATCCTCTGTTTCAGATTTCCGTAACTGTTGCAGATACAGTCCGAGACAGCATGATTAAGAATGGAATGCCGTCGGAAAAAGTAATTACGCTGCACAACGGTTTTAACCATTTGTTTCTCGCCCGACAAACAGAAGCAGCCCAGAATTGGCGAAAGCAATTATTAGAAGATGACAGACAGCATTTAGCAGTTTATGCAGGGGGACTTTACCCGTTTAAAGGTGTTGATATGTTGGTGGATGTGGCTAAGGAATTGCCACTGGTTCAATTTGCGATCGCGGGCGGTGATTCATCCCAAGTAACAGCATACCAGCAGTTAGCCAAATCCCAGCAAGTTAACAACATTAAATTTCTCGGCTACCTGCCTCAAAATCAACTGGCTAGCTTGCTGCAAGCAGCCGATGTTTTGACTCATCCTCACTGTTTGACAGAGGCCGCGACGTTCACATCTCCTTTAAAATTCTTTGATTACATGGCATCGGGAACTCCGATTGTGGCGACGGAGATTGCATCTTTAATGGAATTTAAATCGGGAAATATAGCAGCAACTTGGTGCGAACCGGATAACCCGCACCAGTTCGCGCAAAGCATTCGAGATTGTTTAACCAAATACCCGAGGAAAAGCGAAGGCTATGCAGAAACAATGGATTTTGTCAAGCAATTTTCCTGGGAAAATAGGATACAGAAAATTATGGGTTATGTAGATGAGCAAGTGCGATATCCGATAATTCAAAATTCAGTAGGGGCGGGTTTTACAAACAATCATCGCCTCAAATAAACAATCTCATAAACCCGCCCTGCCCACACGCAAAAACCACATTTATTATCAGTAGGGGCGGGTTTTACAAACAATCATCGCCTCAAATTAATAATCTCATAAACCCGCCCCGCCCACACGCAAAAACCCGATTTATTATTAGATATGAACCCAAAAATTATCGGTACAATCACCACATACCCAGGCATGAACCAAAGCGACTGGCTGTGGCAACAAACCCCCCACAACTTCGGCAAATGGGGAAACATTCAAATGCTAGCCAGCCACCCAGAACCCGACTTTTTACTCATGTATCAATTCGACTTTCCCCAACCGCATAAAAAGCAATCGTGGCTCGATAAAATACGTCGCTACAGGCATCAAAACCAAGAAAACGACTTTCAAGAAAAATTGCGCGGCGTCCCCCAGGAACGGATAATTTACCTAATCCGCGAGCCACCATTACCAGAAGTTATTGAAATTACCAAAGCCAACTACGAACAAGCCAAATTTTATTGCGGTTACGTTTCCGGGCCAGACGATTTCGCACCAAAACCCGATTATATGCCCGCGATTTGGTATCACTCTAACTCGTTTCGAGAACTAGATGAAATGCCTGCGCCACTAAAAACTAAATCCTGTTCTTGGATTACTTCAGGTGTTAGCCGCAGCGCCAATCACCGCCAGAGATTAGACTTTATCAAATTGCTGCAATCAGAAGAATTGGATTTTGACCTTTACGGGCGAAACTTGCCAACTTGGGCGCGCGGGAACGGGACTGTCAACAATAAATGGCACGCCGTGGCACCATACTATTACAACTTAGCTATTGAAAATTATGCCGAAAACGATTGGTATGTCAGCGAGAAGCTTTGGGATGCTTTGTTAGCTTGGTGTTTGCCGATTTATTACGGCGGTTCGGCGGCGGATAAATTGTTGCCGGCGGGGAGTTTTCTGAGGCTGCCGAGTTTGGATGAGAAAGGAGTAGAATTTATTAAAGAGGTTGTAGCTACTGCGGATTATTGGCATGAAGCGAGGGATAAAATTGCTGAAGCTAGACAAATCATTCTCCACGAATTGAACCTGCTTAATTGGCTGTCTAACTTTGTATCTTAGGAAATAGCGCAATGACAGAAAACCAAAATCAACCCAGAGAATACGATGCCGTCAAGGGCGGTGAATCTCAAGTGCCATTCGCTGCGGCTGTTTTAGGCGGGATTCCCGGTGTTAAGAGTCGTTTGGCTTCACCGATTGTCGAGGTGAAAATTGCTGCACTGTCTGAAGCGCTCAAATATGGAGATGCAGGTTTAGATTTAATAATTGGGACACTGCAAGATGAATCAATGAAGGTGAAGTTGGCTGCATACTTCCTCCTGCAAAAGATAGAAGATTTAAAGGAAAAGTTGCATTTACCAAACAATTTGCCTATCTTTGAGTTTGATGTCATCACAGTTGATCCTAAAGGAACAGAAAACAGTCGTAATACGTCCTCTGCTCGCTTCTTCCCAGAAGACTTAGGTAACGGAGTTATGCTGGAAATGGTTTATATTTCAGGTGGCACATTTATAATGGGTTCGCCAGTAACAGAGAAACTTATAGATGATTTTGCAAGGCCGCAGCATGAAGTCACAGTACCGGCTTTTTATGCAGGCAAATATCCCATCACCCAAGCACAGTGGCAAGCAGTGATGGGAAACCAACCCTCCTATTTCAAAAGTGAAAAACTTCCTGTAGAACAAGTATCCTGGAATGATGCCGTCGAATTCTGTAGCAAACTATCGCAAAAAACCGGGAAAAAGTATCGCCTCCTGAGTGAAGCAGAATGGGAATACGCCTGTCGAGCCGGCACAACAACCCCATTTCATTTTGGGGAAACTATTACATTCAATCTAGCGAATTACAAGCAAAATGAGTTCTGTCGTGTTCCAAAATCGCCAGTTAACCGTCGAAAAACAACTAATGTCGGGAGTTTTCCTCCGAATGCTTTTGGACTTTACGATATGCACGGGAACGTTTGTGAATGGTGCAGTGATAGGCGGCACAGTAGCTACATCGACGCGCCTTCTGACGGGAGTTCTTGGGAAACTGGTACAGATGATAACCGAGTTCTGCGTGGTGGTTCCTGGGAAGATGAGGCTCCCTATTGCCGTAGCATGAGTCGTTATTGGTATTTGGCAGGTGAGGGTCACAGATACTGGGGTTTTCGTGTAGCTTGTTCTTTGGATATTCCTATTTCCTAGCCTCCCCCCGATCGCCCTCCTCTACCATTTTACTAAATGATTCGGCGGTTGAAACCGCTTCTACACAAACAAAGTCCGCCTACGCGGACTAATAGATATGAATGGAATTTGCACGCTTGCCAACGATACAGTTTACGACCAACTAATTGCCTTGCTCAACAGTATTGAAGTTATCTTAGGCTCAAATACTCCTGTCTGTATTTATCCTTTCGACGACCAAATAGAGCAAATCAAAGCTGAAATTGTTAACCGTCCCAACGTCTTTATTTATGAAGATAGCGCATCTATTCAGCGATGGGACAAATTCATGCTAGCAGCCGCACCCGATCGTTTGAATCGCCAAAAATTCCGGCTTTACGGCGCACACCGGCGCTTTTGCGCTTTCGACGGCCCGTTTGAAAAGTTTATCTACATGGATGCCGATACTTTGGTGATGAATTCCCTTGATGCGGTTTTTCAGAAGTTAGAGAAATCAGATTTTGTGGTTTATGATTTTCAATTTCTATCCCCAACTAAAGTATACAATATTCACTCACCAAAACTCCTCGAAGTTTTTGAGCCAAATCGGATCGACTCGGAAATATTTTGTTCGGGATTTTATGCCAGCAAGCAAGGATTGTTTGAGCAAAACACTAGGGAATGGCTGTTAGCTCAACTGCAATCGGGCGAGGCGGAAATGCTGTATGAAGGTGCGGGAGAACAGCCGTTGCTCAATTATATGGTGATGAAAACGGGGATGAATAGCTATAATTTTGCTTACAGCCTCCCGGATGGCGAAAAAACTGGGTGTAGCGTCACTTCTAAACATTTTGAAGAGCAAGATAGAATTTTGTACGACAAGGGAAACCGACTTACTTACATTCATTATATTGGTGTGCCGCCGGATTTAATTCGGAGAGTTTGTGCGGGCGAAAATATTGAGTTTCCATATCGCGATTTGTTCCTGCATTACCGCTATCTCCGGGAACCGTCCAAGCGTCCGATTTTTGCCCAAGCGCCAAAGTCTTATACTGAGGTTTGTGCGCCGAATTTGTTAACAAGGGTATTGAGAAGGTTGAGGATAAATGTATGAATCGCGGTATTTATATTGTTGCGAATGATAAAGTGCTCGAAAGTGCGATCGCCCTTTTAAACAGCATACGTCTGTACAATTGTCAAGTACCAATTTTTCTGATTCCCTTCGACGACAATTATCAGCAAGTCGCAGCCGCACTCAGCAGTCTCCACGGGGTGCGATTGTTCCCAAATCTGGAGTTTGTGGAACAGTTTACCAGAGAAATTGGCCAAATGTTCGATCGCAACTTTTTAGCCCTCCCCAACAAAATGCGAAAACTCGCCGCCTGGTTTGGCCCCCTCGATGAATTTCTGTACATCGATACCGATATCATCGTCTTTGAAGACATCGCAGCCAACTTAAACAAACTATCAGAAGTAGACTTTTTTTGCTGCGACTACCACCACCTCAGCGAAAAACTGCGAAATGTATTTTCACCCGCTGTAAAAGAACAGAATATCTTTACCGACTCACAGCTTCAAGATGTATTCAACAGCGGTTTTTGGGCTTCCAGAAAAGGAAATATTACAGAATCGCAAATGTATGAAATTTTGCGAGAATGTTCGCAGCATCGAGAATATTTTGACTTTACTCAAAATGTCACAGACCAACCTATACTAAATTATATTACTCTTAAGCTGATTCCCAAGCGCTGCAACCTTGTTAAAGCTTCACCAAGCGAACCTGGAAGCTGGGCTGGTTCCAAACATTTTCAAGAAATAGATTATGTTCTTTATGACAAAGGCAAAAGGTTAAAATATATTCACTGGGCGGGAATACCAATTAAATCGGGTAGTCCTTATTGGCAACTTTGGAAACATTATCGTTATCTCAATGAGGAACAACCAAATTTAGTGCAAAAAATATTTCGGGTTTTCAGTAGGTGAGGATAAAATCATATGTGGTATCATGATCAACCAGCTTTGCAGAACAGGCAAGATGCCTGTTCCACAATTCATAATTTTGGGGGTGCTTTTGACACCCGACAAGCTTTGAATAACAGGCAAGATGCCTGTTCCACAATTCATAAATTCGGGGGTTTTTCTGACAGCCAACAAGCTGTGAATAACAGGCAAGATGCCTGTTCCACAATTCATAAATTTTCTTGTGTTTTTGACACTAAACAAGCTTTGGAGAACAGGCAAGATGCCTGTTCCACAATTCATAAATTCGGGGGTTTTTCTGACAGCCAACAAGCTTTGAATAACAGGCAAGATGCCTGTTCCACAATTCATAAATTTTGGCGTTTTTCTGACAGCCAACAAGCTTTGAATAACAGGCAAGATGCCTGTTCCACAATCAATAAATTTTATTTCTTGTGGTGTGGGCATCTTGCCCGCACCTAAAAAGCAATATATATGCGCTGGGTTACTTATTAACTAAAAAACTATGGCTGACGGCATTTATATTCTGGCAAACGATGTTGTTTTCGACCACTTAGTCGCTTTATTAAACAGCCTCGAAGTCAATGGGGCAAAAGATATTCCAGTTTGCATCATTCCCTATGATGACAGAATCACAAAAGTGCGAGTAGAAATTGCAACTCGTCCTCATGTCAGCCTGTTTGAAAATAGCGATTCCATCCATTTCTGGGAAGACTTTGCGACTCAAGTTTGGAAAACTCATGCAAAAGCTCAAAAAGTATGGAAATCTAAAGGTTTGAAACCTGTTCAATGTTTGGAGATGCACCGAAAATTATGTTGTTTCGACGGCCCTTTTGATAAATTTATCTATTTTGACGCAGACACTCTGTTAATGGGTTCTCTAGATTATATTTATCAAAAACTAGATGAATTTGATTGGGTAGCCAACGATTTTCAATACAAATCCGACCTCAATTATATATTTGATTTGTCCTCCGCCAAATTACCTCACATTTTCAATATTGACGAACTGCCATCTCATACTTTTTGTGCGGGTTGGTTTGCGTCAAAAGCCGGGGTTTTTAATCGAAATAATGCTTCTCTATTTTTAGAAAAATTAACATTAGGAGAAGCGGAAATTATGTCTTTGCGGGGCGCTGACCAATCTTTACTTAACTATTTAGTTGCCCGCAGCAAAATATCTTTTTACAACTTTGCATATACTCAACCCGAACAGGTGACGGGGAATCATTGGTCTTCTCAATTTGATGTGATAGATTATGTTCTATATGACAAAGGACTGCGGCTTACTTATTTGCATTACATGAGTATTTCGGCTGCAAAGTTTACTCGATTGTGTGCTGGTGAAGATGTGGAGATTCCCTACCGAGATGTATTTCTGCATTACCGTTATTTGAAGTCGCCGGAAAAATGCCCCAAACTCACATCCCCAAGTTTGCTAGTGCGCGGATACAGAAATGCCAAAACCTTTGTCAGGCAAAAAAATATCAACTTTAGGTATAGATTGGCAAATACAGAAATGAATATTTTCCGAAAAGCTGGCCGAAAAATTCGCAGTTTACAACTCGAAAAAAAAGTTTACCAACAGTATTACAAAATTATGATGGACTTGCGGACAAGCCTTCTAGGCGTTCGCTTAACTTCAATTCGGCGTCCGTCTGTGGCTAACAGAAGTAAAATATCTCTAGCTATTACCCATTTTAACCGTTCTAGTTTGGTTGTAGGGGCATTGTGCAATGCTTTGTATGACGATCGGATTGATGATATTATTATTTACGATGATGCTTCCTCCCCCGAAGAGTTTTCTAGGATGCAAGCAAATATAGCAAACTTGTCACCTAAGATTTCTATCTGCAGAGGTGAGCAAAATTTTGGTGCGTATAAAAGCAAAATTATGGCGATTTCCCACTGCAAAAATGAGTGGGCAATTATTCTTGACTCTGACAATGCCTTGAGCGAAACTTATGTCGATAGACTATACCACATAACTGCATGGAATCCCAACCTAATTTACTGTCCGACATCCGCAAATCCCTACTTTAATTTTAAATTATTTTCGGACACAGAAATCAATCTTGAAAAAGCACGAGAATTAATTCTAAATAATCCCAATCCTAAATTATTTCGCAATTTTATTAATGATGGAAACTACTTCGTCAATGTACAGAAATACCTGGATTGTGCCGAGGATAATCAAGATATTTGCGTGCAAGCTTCCGATGTCGCCGCTTTCAATTATTTGTGGTTAAAAAGTGGCGCCAGCTTGTATGCTGTGAGTAATTTAAGTTATTATCATCGGCTACATTCAGGCAGTTATTGGCTAAGTACAATGACTGATTCTAAAAAAGTTTTGAATAAAATTATCGAAGCCATTACTACTCACAACAAGTGCGATTTTTTCTAAAATATAATGCTATAATCGCAGCATTTCGATTGCAGATAAACCTCAAAAGTTGGCGAATTCAAAAAATCAACAATGTTCAATTTAAGTTGCGGAATTTCTGGGATAGATAGCATCTAACTGTACTCTAACTGTACTCTAACTGTACACAGACTGAATCCACTCCCATTCGCGCCTTAATCCTTCTTCTAAAGCAACCTGTGGCTGATAACCTAAGATTTTCTGGGCTTTAGACACATCCGCGCTAGTGTGCCGCGCGTCTCCCCTCGCAGCTTCGGTAAAATCTATCCGAATAGGTCGATCGACAATCCTCTCTATTGTATCAATAACTTCTTTCAAAACTACCCGACTTCCCCCACCAATATTAAAAACTTCCCCCGCAGCTTCCGCAACCTCAGCCGCCGCTAAATTCGCCGCAACGCAATCGCTGATAAACGTAAAATCCCGCGTTTGCAATCCGTCGCCGAAAATTGAAATCGCCTCGTCAAACAAAATCGACTTAAAAAACTTGTGAAAAGCCATATCGGGGCGCTGTCTCGGCCCGTAAACAGTAAAATAGCGCAGGGAAGTAGTGGGAACGCCAAAATTTTTGTAATAAAGTCCGCACAAACGTTCACCGGCTAATTTCGTAATTCCGTAGGGAGAAACCGGCTGCGGACAAGCATTTTCATTCGTGGGAAAAGATTCAGCATTGCCGTAAATTGAAGAAGAAGAAGCATAGACAAACTTTTGCAATCTTGGCGCATCTTTGGCCGCTTCTAACAATACTTGAGTGCTGTTAATATTGCGTTCGGTATAGCTGCGAAAACCATCGCCCCAGCTAGCACGAACTCCTGCTTGCGCCGCCAGATGAAATATTACCTTCGCATCAGATAAAAGACCTCGCCAATTTACAGACAAAATATCGCCTTCCACCAATTCAAAACCCGGATACCTTTCAAATCGTGCAATATTCTTGCGCTTGAGATCCGGATCGTAATAATCGTTGAACTCATCAACACCGATCACCGTCTCCCCTCGATTTAAAAGAGTTTCTACTAAATTAGAGCCAATAAATCCCGCCGCACCCGTAACAATTAAAATACTCATTCGATTTTAGATTTTAGATTTTAGATTTTATTTTTAAAAAAATACACAAATTATTGCCTAAGTTGTCATCTTCTTCTTTCTCTTCCTCTGCGTACTCTGCGTTCTCTGCGGTTCAAAAAGCATCAAATAGGATAATCATAGATAACTATCAACCCCCTTGCTTCTCACAAAAGAGGTTGATAGTTAACTTTCATTGTTCAAAAGAATCTAAATCCAGCGCTTGGGAACCTCCGCGTTCTAACTCGATCAAAAGCTTACCTAGCTGAGTCCAAACTAGCCAGCCCGTGAGTACCGTCAGTGGCAAAGCTAGGGCATAACAAAGTAGTTTTGGGAAGCCAAAAATCTCCATCCCAGAAGCTAAAAATACGCAAATTCCGCCAGCCATTCCCAGAAAAGGTATGACCAATTGCAGCCTTGGCAGGTTAGCCAAGGTGCGAGTAGAACGATTTTTAGACCACTGTTGTACCGATTGTTTGAGAGTTGCTTCAAATGCTACGCCGGAAGCCATACCTGCTAGTAATCCAGCCGACATTAAAAAATAGGGAGGTTCTGGAAAATAATACACGAATAATTCCTTAATTGGGGGAAGGGGGAATGGGGAATTGGGCATGGGGCATGGGGCATTGGCCCGCGCAGGGCATTGGGTATGGGGAATTAGTTATTAGAACCAACAACTAACAACCAACAAATAACCAATGACTAATGACTAATGACCAATGACTAATGACTAAAATCGAGTTAGCGCGGCTGCTCCTGCTGTGGAAAACTCCGTCAAAGCGCCTAGAGCAACGTTGAACAGGCGACCGGGCTGCAAATCTTCCTTGACTAAGTTCCACAGGCTGCGAACTTCTTCGGTGTGGATTCGATCGTCCTCAATCAAAGCTAACATTAGCTGGCGTCTCAAAAACGACCCTTCCTCGGACAGCAAAAATTGCAAGCCTAGTTGTGCTGTGGGGAGCAAGTCGAAACTGCGATCCGATCGGGCGATCGCGATCATGTCCTCTAACCTGTTCCACTGGAATTTGCCATCTTTGAATAATACCTCAATCAGACGCCGCCGCAGTGCCGGAGATTCTCCGTTCAACAAACGCCGCGCTACATAAGGATACGCCACCTCGACTATCTTGAAATTCGGATTCAGCGTCAGGGCCAAACCTTCTTCTGTGACCAGAGAGCGAATAATTAAGGCAAATTTCGCCGGCACCCGGAAAGGATAATCGTACATCAACTCCGAAAACTGGTCTGTAATCGTCTTGAAGTTAAAATCTGACACCTTTTCGCCGACGATATCACCCAGTACAGATTCCAACGCCGGGACGATCGGCATAATATCTGTATCTGGAGTCAAAAAGCCAAGTTTGACAAAATCCTTGGCTAATTGTAAGTAATCTTTGTTGATCAAATGAACGACAGAATCAACCAAAGTTTCTTTAGTTGTTTCTTCCATCTGATCCATCATCCCAAAATCAATGTAAGCCATGCGGCCGTCCGCTAAGGCAAACAGATTTCCCGGATGGGGGTCAGCGTGAAAAAATCCGTGTTCCAGCAACTGTCGCAAACCGCTGCGGACTCCGACTTCAATTAAACTATCGGTATCCAAACCTGCGGCTTTAACACTTGCCATATCTGTCAGCTTGATGCCGTCAATCCATTCGAGAGTCAGAACGCAGTTTGAAGTATAACGCCAGTAAATACTCGGAACTTTTACTGTCGGGTCGTCGGCAAAATTTGTAGCAAATTTCTCGGCGTTGCGGCCTTCATTGATATAATCAATTTCCTCGAACAATTTGATACCAAATTCATCGACGATCAAACAAAGGTCGTGACCGAGATTCAGCGGCAACAAGGGGCCCAACCATCCAGCGGCCCAGCGCATTAAGTAAAGGTCAAGGCTCAAGACTGGCAGCAAATTCGGTCGCTGAACCTTGACTGCTACTGCTTCCCCGGTGAGGAGGCGAGCTCGGTAGACTTGACCGAGACTTGCCGCGGCGACAGGTTCGGGGGAGATTTCGCTGTAGGTTTCGCTAATTTTGCGATCGAGTTGCGCTTCAATAATCTCGAAAGCGCGCACCGAGTCAAACGGCGGCAATTGATCCTGAAGTTTGATCAATTCTTCAAGAAAGTCTTTGCGGATCAAATCCGGTCTGGTAGAAAGGGCTTGGCCGACTTTAATGAAAGTTGGGCCCAAGCGAGTGAGTATTTGTCGCAGGTGGGCGGCCCGTTCCGGCTGGTGTGCTGCGACTTCGTGCTGCCAACTGTCCCACAGCATCCCTAGCACAAAGCCCGCAAAAGACCAAATAACGGTAATTGCGCGCCAAATTGCTTTCCAAGGACGGTTGCGGTAATACTGAGCGATCGCTTGTGGATCGTAGCGTCTAGCCTGAGTGAATTGATACTGAGGCACTCGTTTATTTTCCTCTTATCTTCTGAAAATTACAGGTTAAATTGAGAATTGGGCATCGGCCATCGGGCATCGGGCATCGGGCATCGGGCATCGGGCATCGGGCATCGGGCATCAGGCATCGGGCATCGGGGATTAGAAGTCGAAAGTTCCAACATTCTTTATTCTTTATTCTTCCTTCTTCCCTCTTCCCTCTTCCTGAAATCCGTTACCTCCGTTACATCCGTCGAGCGAATCCGTTGCCGAACTTCCTTTTTCATCATTGACCGATCGCATTTCAAGTTTTAGGCGAGCGGAAAATGCACCCGTTCGAGGCGGATTGCTAGCCTAAATTTGTTTCTTTTCATTAAATATAGTACATAAAAGTACAAGTGATCAGTCAAAATACTTAACAGCTCTCCCTGACCGCTGCACATTCTCACAGCAATGCAACCCTGCAATTCTTTTCTCCTCCTGCATTTCCCTCGCTGATGCCATCGCGCCAAAGCTACCGGATGCGATCGCCCTTTGCCAAGCAATCTTTCAGACCATAAATCGTCCGCTCTTGTTGATCCCTCGACAGTTCCGGGAACATCGGCAAAGACAAGACTTCGCGACAAACTTGCTCAGCCTGTGGCAATTGACCGACAGAATAGCCCAAAGATTTGTAAACAGGTTGCAGGTGCAAAGGTAACGGATAGTAAACCATCGAACCGATGCCAGCTTCCTGCAACTGAGCCCGCACCGAGTCCCGGAAATTGCCAGAGGGATTTTGCGCGTCTTCTGGACTTGTCAGCCGGATCGTGTATTGATTCCAAACTCCTTTTGCTTCGGGCAATTCTTTGGGGAGGGCAACTCCGGGCACGCGGGAGAGAAATTCGCTGTAAAGTGTCGCTTTCTCCTGCCGCTGGGCGTTCCAACTGTCGAGATATCGCAATTTAATGCTGAGAATCACCGCTTGCAGGGCATCTAAACGGCTGTTGTAGCCGATTTCTTCGTAGAAATACCTAGAAGACTGTCCGTGTTCTTTGAGCACTCGCATCGAAGCTGCGAGGGCTGGATCGTTTGTCGTCACCGCGCCACCGTCACCGCAAGCGCCTAAATTTTTGGTCGGATAAAAACTGAAGCAGCCGACATGGCCGATGCTGCCGACTTTTCGAGACTGCCACTGGGCCCCGACAGATTGGGCGCAATCTTCAATTACGGCTAAATTGTGCCGAGTCGCAATTTCCATCAACCGAGTCATGTCTACCGGTTGGCCGAAGATGTGCACTGGCATAATTGCCTTGGTTTTTTCGGTAATTGCCGCTTCGAGGAGTTCGACATCCAGATTAAAAGTCTCGCTGTCAATATCGACAAATACTGGAGTCGCACCGACGGCGCTAATTGTCTCAGCCGAGGCAAAAAAAGTAAAAGGAGTGGTAATCACTTCATCGCCGGGGCCAATTTTGAGAGCACGCAAAGCCAAAATCAGGGCATCGGTGCCGGAGTTGCAGCCAACGCACTCGGAAACGCCGATGTAGTCGGCGAACTCTCGTTCAAAACTCTTCACGGCCGGGCCGCCTACGTAGCCGCCAGAGGCAAGCACTTTTTGCACCGCAGCGGTTATCTCGTCGCCAATCTGCGCGTATTGGCGGGTTAAGTCGAGGGGGGGAACATTATTCACTCTTCACACCATAAATTTCAAGCATTATCAAAGCAAATTCTTGCAGCAAAACTGTTTCCCAGAAACGTTTATTCAAATATCTTATATTTGGACAGGCAAACAATCACGTTATCGAAAGGGTAGGCCGGTGTTAATTCTGCTAGATTTTACAGATTTGGGTTGGGCTTTGGGGATGGTGGCGATCGCGATCGGGCTTTCGGCGTGGCAGAAATTGGGATTGGAGGGGGCGATCGCGATCGCCGCAGGGCGCACCCTGATCCAGCTAATCTTAGTCGGGTACGTGCTCGCAGTCGTATTTGACCCGGAGGGGAAAAATCCTTGGCTGGTTTTAGCAGTTTTAGCAATCATGCTGACAACAGCTAGCATGGTTGCCAGCAACCGCATCAGCAAAAAAATCAAGAACTTACTGCCCTTAGTTTGGGGTTCAATTTTTATCAGTACGGCCTTGACTCTCGCCTATACAAACTTGCTAATTTTGCAACCTGACCCTTGGTACGAACCGCAATACCTGATTCCTTTAGCGGGTATGATTTTGGGCAATGCCATGAACTCCGGGGCGATCGCGGGCGAAAGACTTGTCAGTACAGTTAATAGCAGCCAGTTAGAAATAGAAACCCATTTAAGTTTAGGTTCCACGCCGCAGCAAGCAGTAAAGCAGTACCGCAAAGATGCCATCAAAGCTGGATTAATCCCACTATTAAATACAATGACGGTGGTAGGAATCGTAACTTTACCCGGAATGATGACAGGTCAAATGCTGAGCGGTGTCAGTCCTCTCGATGCAGCATCTTACCAGATTTTAATTATGTTTGTGTTAGCGCTGGCAACTGTAATCGCAACTCTGCTGTTGACTGAGGGATTGTCCCGGAAATTTTTTAATCAAGATGCACAATTGATCAAATGGTAATTGGGAATTGGGCATTGGGAATTGGCCAAACAGGGCATTGGGAATTGATAATATAATGTAGGTAGGAACTTGTATGTGGCAGTATTTTTATGAACAGGCAAGATGCCTGTTCCACAAAGAGTGAGTTATCTTGTGGGGTGGGCTTCTAGCCCGCCCTAGCCATCACTAAGGAGAATAACCATGATTCAAACAGCAACTAAAACGCTAACTTTTGAAGAATTTGCGGAATGGAAGCCAGAAAACGGACGTTATGAACTGCACAATGGAGAGATTGTTGAAATGTCACAGCCATTAGGAGACCATGAAGAAGTTATCGGTTTTTTAGCCTCAGAGTTAACTGCTGAGTTTAGAAAGGTAAAACTTCCGTACTTCATCCCCAAACAAGCATTAGTTAAGCCACTGGAAAACGAATCAGCTTATTCGCCCGATCTTCCGATATTAAATCGCCCCAACTTAGCGTCAGAACCTATGTGGAAAAAATTCTCAACCGTGACTCAAGGCGCATCAATTCCGCTGGTTATTGAAGTAGTTAGCACGAATTGGCAAGATGACTACATCAAAAAAGTAGGCGAATACGAACTAATTGGGATTCCTGAATACTGGATTGTGGATTATCTCGGTTTGGGCGGCCGTAGGTTTATCGGGAATCCCAAGCAACCAACGATATCGGTTTATCAGTTGGTTGATGGCGAGTATGAGGTGAGTTTGTTTCGGGGAAATGATAGGATTGAGTCGCCAACTTTTCCAGAGTTGAATTTGACGGCTAAACAAGTTTTTCAAGCTGGATTGACGGGGGATGAAATTGCTGGGGATACCGATTAGTTTTGAAGGAACAGGACTTAGGGAAGAAGTGATTTTACGCCCTACCCATAGCGGTAAGGCGCGCATTGCAAACCTGCAAGATAGAGGTTATGCGTAAATCCTGAGTTACTCTTTTACTCAGATAAAAGAATAGGAATTAATCGTTCCTCGATTTCATCAATATAGGCTGTTAAGCCTGTATAAACACCCTTTTTTCGTAGAAATTCCACAGGCGTGTCTTCCCAGCACTGTTGTTCGCGTTCCATCTTGCCACCTGTTAGCTTTTCGACAACAACTTTAGGATTTCTAATGCGATCGGGTTCTGTCAATGAGTTAGAGCGTAGTCTGTGTGACTCCTCGCAAGGATTAAACGTCAATTCGGTCATTATCTCTTGAAGAATTTGTTTTTCCTGTTGATTAGATGGAATAAACCCATTTAAAACCCAAGCTTCCCGCATTCTGTCGGCTGTACCCATAATAATTTCTAATTTAGGTTGTCGTTCGATTTGTTCTGAACGTGCTTGCTCAATACCTTCTCTTCGCTGAGGTTGATTGTCTAAATCGCGGATCAGGAGAACTGCTTTAATCTGTCGTGTTTTTTGAATAAATCGTACTAAATTAATAATTTTTATAGCTGCTGCACCATCAGCTTTTAAGGCTCCATCTTTACGATGACCTAAATACCTTGGAGGACGAAATCCTAAGCTTTGTTGGAAATTATCTATAATTTGATTAATATTTTTCCAGCAAGAATTCTCCGTGCCAGCTTCTAAACCACTCCATTGAAATAGATGTTGCAGCATCTCAGGTTCTAACCAATCAATTTTTTCTACTAAAACGCGATCGGCTAATCTAGTAGCGGTTCGTGCGTCTGCACTACTTTCTACAATCACCACAAACTCAATCATTTATTTCTCCTGCAACCACCCAATCTTCTCCCTCAGCATCCCAGAATTCTCCAGTGGTTAAAGTTTGTTTTGCCCATTCTACATCAGGATGTTCATCCAATCGTTTGCAACGAGTCACACCTGAATAGTTGTTACTTAATACATGAACTTGAGAAGGAAGAAGTTCATCCACAATGTAAGGAGAATGGGTAGAAAAAATAATTTGCAGATTGCTGTTGTATTGAAGAATTTCCTTGAAAACAGCGATTAATTCTCGTTGCGCTTTGGGATGGAGTCCCTGTTCAACATCATCTAATAACACTAAATTAGGTTGATTGGGATTCATCAAAACAGTCAGTAATCCGAGAGCGAGCATTGTGCCTTCGCTAATGGCATGGGCTGGTATGCGCTTACCAGTATTCATGTCTAGGACAACTTCTTGCCCTGCAATTTCCTGACTTTCTTCGTAGGAGATAGATTTGCCATCGACTTCGATTAAGCGTTGGCGATTGACCATAACTTTAGCTCGCCTTACCCCTACCTCGCGGACACCTGGTACAATCCGTTTCAACATTTTCTGTAAAGATTGAAATTTATCTGGATCTTCGTCACGAAGATAGTCTAAGGTAGGTGCTAACCCTGAACCATCGAACTCAACTCGCGGTGTAATTGCATCACTGTAAGCTGCTTTAGCAAGATTAGTAGCTACGAGCTTAAGATGAACTGCGTTTCTCAAAGATTGCTGAATTGGCTCTTCCGTAGTCATTAAGGAAGTTTCAGACATTACTTTCCTATATTCCTGGTTTTTATCTGCCTTCCATAATGCTGTAAACTCCCACATCTGATTAACGTTTCGTCTCCACTCATAGGAAGCTTCCCAATTATTTATATCTGGGTTTTTCCAAAAACCACTTGCAGTAACAGACATATTATCTTGCCCAATTGTTGTAATAAATTGAGGCTCTTTTTCATGCTGAAAAATCTTGTCAAATGATGAATTAGCAAGCCGACTGAGATAATGCACTGCTTGCAAAACTGATGTTTTACCCGAACTGTTTTGTCCTACGAGTGCGTGTAGGCGTGAACTATCTAAACTAAGTTCTGTATCTTTATGACTTTTGAAGTTATGAAGTTTGACCTTTTCTAGCATTTGATTGCTAATATTATTTTATACAGTTTGATTGCCGAGCTTGTAGTGTGTGTTCGGATGTTCTAAGTTGTTAGCGCGCATTTAATTGTAACAATCATGTTTCTTGAAACAATGAGTGGGGCGTTGCTCCTAGCCCGCCCCAAAAACTAAAATTAAATGCCGTAACAGCTTACTTCGGTTCGTGACTCCCAATCCGCTTGCCTTCGCCATCGTACACCTGCATCGGGATTTGGGCGTTTTCGGCGATCGCCTCCAAAGCTTTTTGCAATGTTTGAACGTGCTTTTCTACAGCTTGGCGAGACTTCACAGCATTGTTGTTGTTTGCTTGAATGAAAGTTTGTTGCAGTTTCTGCACGTAACCTGGAGTCATCTGCACCGCAATCAAATCTTTGCTAACAGTATAGTCGCAAATCTTGGGGTTGCCTTTGCAAGTTCTATCTAAATCGGTGCGGGCTTTTTGCAGGTTCCTTTCTTCCTGCAACTTTACTTCTGCTTGCTGCAATGAAGTTTTGTAGGAAGCGATCAGCGGTTGGGCTTTCTGAGAATAGGCAGTTGCCGCCGGCACTTGCTCCGCGTAACTCAAAGCTCTTCGCCAGGATTCTGATGCTTTAAACCAGGCGTTTTTGCCCTCAAAAATTCGAGCTTCCGCTGCTAAAGTCACAGCTTGAGTATAGGCATTTTCCGAAATTCCTTCGACATTTTTGCGCTCGCGAGCTTCTGAAAGTTTGGTTTCGTATTTGGGAACTAGCAGTTTAGCTTGTTGGTAAGATGTCGTGCCCGTGGGAATTTCTGATAGGATTGCGAGGGATTCTTCCCAACCTGCTTGCACTTGATCCCAAGTCTCGGCAGTAGTCGCTACTGCTTCGCGAGCTTCTGCTATTTGGGCTGTATTTTTGGCCGCGAGCAGCGTTTTTTCGGCTTTTTTCTCTGTGCTTAACTGCCGATTTCCTGTTGCTACATTCTTCCGGTATTCCTTCGTTTTTCTCTGAGCAAATGGATACACTGGGCTGTCTGTGGGGATTTCTCCGAGTTCGGCGATCGCACTTTGCCACAGAGCTTGCGCTTCCTGCCCGTCCTCGGCAGAATAAGGCGGATTTTGGGTTTTCTGGGCTGCTGACTGTGCGAGGCGCGCTGCATCGATCGCAGAGTTTAAATTCTGATTTTGCGAACGGTAGCTTTCCAGAGCGCTTTGAGCTTCACCGCGATGAATTGACCATGAGGGAATCGGTTCCAAAAGGGCGATCGCCTGTTTTAACTGTCGCTGCGCTTCTTGGGGGCTGTTGGCAACTTTTGACGTTTTCAGCGTCTTCGTCGAATTCTCGCTCAACTGTTTGGCATTAGCTAAAGCACTACATCCTCCGATGACGCAGGGCCGGCTCAGCATATAATAACCGCCTGCCAAAATTAGCGCCGCCATGCTGACCATTCCTGCTGCAGCCAGCATCGCCAACGGTGAATGCTTAGGTTTTTGGGCAACTGTTACCGCTTCCATATCCAGCGGATTGAAGGGATTGTCTGCAATATCTGCCGGGATTGCTTGCACGCTGAAGGCGATCGGCTCGGAATTGCTGGAACTCTCAGACAAATTGGGAAAATATTCTTCATCCCACGCATCTTTCCCATCCGTTTCTAACGGTATCTCCTCCTCTACATCCGCCGTCTCGACCACATTTTCTGTTAAGACTATCCCGGTTTCTTCGGCAGGGGGATTCTCGGTTTTTTTGAACAACAGCACTGCTTTTGGTCTTGACAAAACAGGGTTGTGCATGGTAAAAGAATGGAAAGCATAAGGCTGTTTTTGCCCGGTAATTTTTAGGCAAAGTCCAATCTGTTGAATAGATTCGGGTTCTATTTCGAGAATTGCTGCTTCTAGCACCGCAAAAGTCGGTTTGGCTTTGAGAACTACACTGCGCGGGTGTTCTCCCACAACCGTTAAAGATTCATCTCGAAAATCACAACTAATATAAAGCGGTAAGTTTTTAAATCCGGCTGCTTGCAAGTGTTGCTGCAATTTAACTTCTAGAATTTGTGCGTTGCTTTGTCGCGTTGCTGCTGTCATATTTTCTCCTCTGTCTAATCTCACCACTTTCGATTTTAGATTTGGAATTTTAGATTTTAGATTGCAGAACAGTCGGGATTTTTGATCTGTTTGAACTTTGACCCCGATTCATTCCAAATCTTAACTCTGAAAATTCAAGTCGCCACAAAATCTTAACTCTCAAATCTCAGCTTGCAAAGCCTGTCCATAACTTTCGCTGTAATAAACTTGAGTCACGTCAAAACGTCCGCCATATTGTTTCAAAGGTGCTGCTGCATAACCAAGCGGCAGCAAACAGCAAACATCTACTTCTTCGGGAATTTGAAAAGCTTCTTTCACCTTAGCGCTGACAAAACCTTCCATCGGACAACTGTCTACCCCAAAGCTTTTAGCTGCAATCATTAAGTGGGCTACTGCGAGCATTGTATGTCTGTTTGTCCAAGCTTCTAGGGACTCGAAGCAGGGACGGTTCTCGAACAATTGCGGGATTGCTTGTCGCATATAACCGGCTAAATTGTCATTCATTGCGCCTGTGGTTTTGCCCAAGTCGATGACGGCTTCGGTGTTTTCGGGCCTGGCGGCGCGCCGATCGCCACAACAGATTAATACTGTTGGGGCTTCTACCACTTGGCGCTGATCGAAGGCGCAAGCTTTTAATTTTTCTTTGCTGGCTGCGTTTTGAATTACGATAAACCGCCAAGGCTGCAAGTTGTAACCAGAGGGCGATCGCACTCCCAATCGCAAAATCTCTGCCAATATTGCTGGGGGAATCGGATCGGGTTGGAAACTGCGCGCGGCCCGCCGGCTTTCGATCGCCGTTTTAACATTAATTGAAGGTTGGATTTCAATTGTCATGGGTTATTGGTTATTAGTTATTGGTTATTGGTTATTGGTTATTGGTTATTGGTTATTGGAAATTAGAACAACAAATAACAACTGCCAACTGTCAACTGCTAACTATCAACTGTCAACTATCAACTGTCAACTGTCAACTGTCAACTGTCAACTGACTTACCCCAAGCCCAACTCGCGCTTGAGCAAATTAATCGACTTAGATCCGATGTAATTTTCGGAGCATATCAGTTGCGGGGGACGAATAATATCTTCTCTAGCCGCATTGATGGCAGCTTTTACTGTAGCAAAACTCGGTTGGTCGCAAAAAATTGTTCTGGCCGATCGCACGATCGAGTTAATCTTGTACTCGTCTGACACCAAGGCCGTCATCACCAGCAAATCCTCTCCCCGGATGCTGTGGATGATGACTTCGGTCGATCGTAGCATTCCCGGACTCAGGCTAACGAGACCCAAATAACTGTCTTTCGGCAAACCCCCGACTAACTGGATTTCCTGGCTGTAGTCGTAGATGTCTACGGGAATCACTCGCACCGAACGAGGTGCCGAAATCGATTCTGCTTCTCCGATAAAATATCGGCTGGTGATCACAGTTCCCGAAGAGATTTGATCCAAAAAAGTACCTAGCTGTTCCATCGGCACTAACTGTATGGGAATGCGGAGAGCTTGTTCGAGTTCTTTCGCCATCAGTTCACCCACGCCGATGTCTTCTGTGGGGGCTGTGACGACCACGCGGGCGCTGCACCTGAGCCGCCAGTCAATTTCGGCCAAAAATAATTCCCTCGCTTGGTTGAGCGTACAGCCCTGTCCCAGCAGTTGATCGATACTTCCTTGCACTATTTTGTTGGCAAGGGGATATTCTTCGAGGATCGGAGATTTGAGTTTGTTGCCGCCTTCGTTGCCTAGGGCGCGGACGTAAATGCCCGATCCTGCTTGGGCTTCTACGAGTCCGGTATTTTCGAGCTGGCGGTATACTTTGCTGATGGTGTTGCGGTGCAAACCCGTCTGCATGGCTAGCTGTCTGGTGCTGGGCAAGCGGTGTCCGGGCGGAAATTGTCGCGAGGCGATCGCAAACCTAATTTGATTGAATAGTTGGGTGGATGCTGGAATATCGCTATCGGTTTGAATATGAAATTGAACCATTATTAAAGGCTCCGACGACTTCAACTTAGTATTTTTATAAGGTCGAGTACCGCGCCTAGGATTGCTGCGATATCTCTGTCTATAGCATAATCTTATTTGGTTGATCTGCAGCAGCCGTTCTGCCGAGCGGGCGATCGCACCTTCGAGGCGATCGATCGCAGCCTCCGGCATTTCCTCAACAATCAGGTAGTTTCAAGTCTTAGTTTTATTTACTCTGCAATTTTGAGATCGCTTCCTGTTTTTCTCCCCGTCAGTAAATAAGTTTGCATTGGCCCTTTACCTTTAATCTCGATCTCGCCGCGATCTTCAAATTCATATTTATCCTGCAGCAACTTATGAGTATAATGGCTGACTTGAATGCGGCCTGTTATGCCGTGAGATTCCATACGGCTGGCTGTATTTACCGCATTTCCCCACAAATCGTAAATAAATTTTTTAGTGCCGATTACCCCTGCTACCACCGGGCCGCTATTAATCCCGATGCGGAGCTCAAATTTCGCGTCTAGCTTCACATTTAATTTCTCAATTGCTACTAGCATATCCAGCGCCATTTCGGCGATCGCCTCTGCGTGGTCTGGGCGTTCAATGGGAATGCCGCCTGCTACCATGTAAGCGTCCCCGATCGTCTTGATTTTTTCTAAGCCGTGCTTCTCACTCAGTTGGTCAAAAGCTGAGAAAATTTCATTCAGCAAGTACACTAATTTAGTTGCGGACATGGTGGTAGAAATTTGGGTAAAATTCACCAAATCAGCAAAAAGAATTGTTGCTTTTTCAAACTTGTCTGCAATTACCCCCGGTTCGTGCTTCAACCGATCCACGATCGGTTCGGGCAAAATATTTAGCAGTAAACCGTCAGTTTTTCTCTGTTCTTTCTTGAGTGCAGCTTCCATCTTCTTGCGCTTGGAAATGTTGTGAAAAAACACAGAAAGGCCGTCGTGACCAGGAAAAACCCGGACTTCCAACCACACTTTTAAGGGAAGATAATATTTTTCAAAACTCACTCCAACTTGTTTCGCTACCGCTGCATGATACTCTTCATAAAAATCAGAACTCACTAATTCGGGAAACTCTTCCCAAATATTTTTACCATAAATTTCTTCCGGCGATCGCTGCAAAAATTGCCCTGCTTTGTAATTGACGTAAGTAAATCGCCACTGGGTGTCTAAAGCAAAAAAAGCATCGCTCATTCCTTCTAAAAAATTGACAATTTGCTCGTCTGTAGAACGGAGTTTGGCTTCTACTTGTTTGTTCCTGATCTGTGCGCGCTTTAATTTAGTTATATTTATTCGCAACTCCATTTGGTTAATAATTTGCCGTCCTAAAGTCCGCAGCGCTTCTAGCTGTTGTGGGGTGAGATTACGAGGAACTGTATCTATCGCGCACAAAGTGCCGATCGGATAACCGTCAGGAGTTACTAGCGGGGCTCCAGCATAAAACCGAATATTGGGATCGGAAGTTACTAGCGGATTGCCGACAAAGCGATCGTCATCTAAAGCATTGGGTACAACTAGCAATTCGTTGGGATTTAAAATAGCGTGGGCGCAAAAAGCTGACTCTCTCGGAGTTTCGGGCGCTTCCAGGCCGACTTTGGATTTAAACCACTGTCGGTTAGAATCTATTAAGCTTACTAAAGCAATAGGAGTGCCGCAAATATAGGATGCTAAAGCTGTTAGATCATCAAAAGCTGCTTCGGCTTCTGTGTCGAGAATGTTGTAGCGGTGAAGTGCTTCTATTCTCTCTTCTTCGTTGCTGGGCAAAGGTGCAGCTTGCATCGGCGGCCGCGAGGATATAGGTTTGCGAACAATGCGTGGAAGTATTAGTGCAGCGAATTTTCTGACTTGCGAGACCACTTTTTTAACTAATATCAAAAGACTTGTTGGCCAACCTTTATTCATCTTTATTTATTTTTTTTCACCCCTGATGGAACTGCGTATGTGCGATATCATTGGTGTCAACTTAAGCCTGAAACCCCTGATCAATGTCGCTTTTAGGTAAAGTCTAGATCCCCCTAAATCCCCCTGATTGTTGGGGAGTAGGGGTTGACTTTGAGAAGACTCCTGTCCCCCCCTTATTAAGGGGGGCGCCAGGGTGATCTAGCCTTAATAGTCAAACATCAGTCTCTAACTGGGTTTGACGTTAAGTTGACACCAATGGTGCGATCGAACTCGGCTCTACTTACGTATTTACCGCAACTAACTCCTCAATCTCCGGAGCTTTTGTGGGCAATTTGCCTGTCAATACTTCTCTACCCTCATCGATGACAAGTATATCATCTTCTATGCGTATCCCCCGCACATCGGCGAATTTTTCCAACTCCTCCCACTTAACAAAATCTTCATATTTAGCGCGGTTTTCTGGGTTATTTAAGATGGCCGGAACTTGATAAAATCCCGGTTCGATCGATACCAGCATTCCCGGACGCAAAACTCGATTCAACCGCAAAAATCCCAACCCAAACCGACTGCTTCTCGTTCTTCCTTCTTCATAGCCAGCCAAATCTCCTAAATCTTCCATATCGTGAACATCTAAACCAATTAAATGTCCGATTCCATGTACAAAAAACAGCGCGTGAGCATCCATTTCTACCAAATCTTCAACATTGCCCCGCAAAATACCTAAATCAACTAATCCTTCCGCCATAATCCGAGCAGCTAACAGGTGAATGTCTCGATATTCCACCCCCGCACTAACTTTATCAATACAAGCATCGTGTGCTGCCAAAACTACATCATAAATCGCTCTTTGAGTCGGAGAAAACTTGCCAGAAACCGGCCAAGTGCGAGTCACATCAGCCGCCCATCCCGTTGATGTTTCCGCACCGACATCTGCTAACAGCAAATCTCCTGTTTGTAGGGGATTGTGATAATGTTCGCTGTGCAGCACTTCTCCATGCACCGTCACGATACTAGGATAGGCATAGGTCATATTTTTGGAGATGATGACACTTTCCATTGCAGCGCGCACCCCTGCTTCAATTTGAGCATTTCGGGTTGCCGCCATTCCCGCTTTGTGAGCTTCTACAGTGACAGCTGCAGCTTGACGCAATTCGGCCAAAGTGGCTGCATCGTGGCTCAGGCGCAGAGATATGATGGCCTTGGTTAATTCTAGGTCGATTCCGGTTGGCGAGTTGGGCGGTGCCAGAGGGCGATCTAGAATTTGAGACTGTTGCAACTGAGTCCAAGAATCCTGAATTGCGATAGTTGCTGCATTTGTTGAGCGCGCTTTCAATTCCGTCATTGGAAAAGCAGCATCAGCCCCAATTAGTTCGGCAATTTCTGCTCTTTTCGGCATTTCTCCGTGCCAAAGAGTGCTGCTAGCAGGTGCGTCATCTAAGAACAATTCTAATTTGCCCGATTCTAAGCGAATGGCAGCATTTTCTAAGGGCAAACCAGCAAAATATAGAAAGTGACTGCTGGCACGAAAGGGATAAGTAAGTGCCGGATAATTGCGAGGAATGCTGCGCCCCGACCATAAAATTACCGGAAAATTAATTAAACTAGCCAGTTTTTGCCGCCGTAGGTGTAGAGTATTAGTTAACAAATCATCACCTTGTGTAATTGTCATGGGTAAAAACCTATAATTTAGAGTTGGGTTTGCAGTCAGCCACAAGTTTTTGCATTCTCAGCATTAAAGCACTAAAATTCTGACTGCCAACTTGGCAGGCATTTTTGAGAAAATTCTCATCGGTCACTTCTTTTTTGCTAGCATTTATAGGCTGTCTTTTTTATAGTCTTGGTCGTCATCACCCGGATGATTGGGTTAAGCTGTAAGCCCGATCCCCAGTCAGTAAAAACAGGCTGAAACGGCTACTCCGCAGGCAATTAGCAGAAAGGTCACAACCCCCGCAATTAGTCAAATTCCTGGGTCTGGTTTTTGTTGATTGGGTGACGTGAGCGAGATCCTCTATTGACTGTTTGATATATGAGACTTTAAAGTATAAGTAAAATTAACAGAAAAAACATGAAAATTTCTCATAAAGCTCCTCAAACTTCTGTGCAAGTAAGCGACTGGCCGATAGCACATTTACCGGGATTGAGCAAGGAAAACCAATCTCAACTGGAAGAGTGCAGCATCACCACAACCGGACAACTAATTCGCCTGACGAAAACGCAGGCGGCGAAAGTGTTGCTAGCCAATCAATTACAGATTAACATTCAATATGTTAATAAATGGGTAGCGATGGCAAATTTGGCTCGAATTCCAAGTGTAGGGTGTCAGTATTGCGGGCTGTTACTTCACGCCGGCGTTGCTTCGCCGGCTCAATTGGCTCAAATGCCCGTCGAGAGATTGCACCAACAAATTTTAAGGCTGCACGTAGCGACAATGCAGCGCAATGACTTAACTCCTTCAGTCGATCGCGTGCAAAAATGGGTTCAACAAGCTAGATTAGTCAGTAGTCATTAGTCAGTTGTCAGTTGTCAGTTGTTAGTTGTCAGTTGTCATTTGTTAGTTGTTATTAGCCAACAGTCAACAGTCAACAGTCAACAGTCATTAGTCAGTTGTTATTAGTCAACAGTCAACAGTCAACAGTCAACAGTCAACAGTCAACACTCATTATTATGTCAATTCAAGTTTACGGAATCCCGAACTGCGGAACCTGCAAAAAAGCTTTCCAGTGGCTCAAAGATAGCGATGTTAATTACGAGTTCATTGACACAAAAGAACAGCCGCCGACTCGCGAAACAATCCAAAGCTGGGTAGCTGCTTTGGGTTTTCAACCCATGCGAAATACTTCAGGTCAATCCTACCGCGCTTTGGGCGACGACAAGAATAATTGGACTAGCGAACAGTGGGTAGAGGCTTTTGCTAAGGATGCGATGCTGCTGAAACGTCCTATGTTTGTTAAAGATGGAACGGCTGTTTTAGTAGGCTTTAGAGAGACACCAGATGTGATGCGAGAAAAGTTGGGAATTTAGAAGGGCCCTTATGGGCGCACCTTACGGCTACGAATAAATGCAGATGAAAGAAAATTACTAATCTCAGGACTTTTTTCGTTTCATAAATTTCCTCTCGCCCACATCATCACTGAAGCCCCACCGTTCATAAAATGGTATCATCTTCGGCAAACAGTGAAGTCCTAATGTTTCAACAGCTTGCAATTTAGGATGATTTACAACTGCATCCATCAACTTCACACCTAGTCCCATCTTGCGGTGCGTTGGGTTGACGATGACATCACAAATTGTTGCTCTGTACACAAAATCGGTGATAACGCGAGTAAAAGCAATTAGCCGATCGCTCTCATCGACAAAACCAATGATAACATCAGTCGCCGCCAGCATTTTCACAACATCCTCCCGCGTCCGCTTGTCACTCCAAAACTCGTTTTTGTACAAATCCATCAAGTCGGAAACCTGGCTTTCGGTCAAAGTTTCGACAATTCGGTACTTATCCATTTGAGCGGTCATACTCTACTTTACCGTAATCTAGTTTAATTGCGCGATCGGCAATATCAAAATAGCGATCGTCGTGACTAATCACAAACACCGTTTTCCCCCGCCGCTTCAACTCTGGTAGCAACTGCTTGTAAAAAATATCGCGGAAAAACGGATCTTGATCCGAAGCCCATTCATCAAACAAATAAATCGGTCTATCTTCCAAATACGCCGTCAGCAAAGCCAGCCGCTTTCGCTGTCCCTGAGACAAAGCCGTAGTTGACAAAACTCCATCTTTCACCTGAACTTTATTGTCCAAATGAAACTCTCGCAAATATTCAGCAGCCTGCTTGTCCAAATCGTGATTAGTCATCCCCAAAAGCCTTTCAAACAGATAGAAATCCGAAAAAATTGCCGAAAAATTCTGCCTGTAGCACTCACGATTCTCATCAGTAATTGGCTGACCATCTAGGAGAATTTCTCCCGATTCAGGAATGTACAAACCAGTGATTAACTTAGCTAAAGTAGACTTACCGCTGCCGTTACCGCCAATTATAAACACCAATTGACCCGGATGAAACTTCAAATTCAGCTCGCCCAAACTAAAATTGCTGTCTTCTTTTTCTCCCGGATAGCTGTGAATTATTCGATTTAACTCCAGCGTCTCCCACTCAGCAGTTTGAAACGGTTTAACCGCTGAATTTATCTCAGCTTGACTTGCCAAGGCCAATCCCATCCTCTCTATCTTTTCGACAGAAGTATTAGCACGAAAAATCGCCGGCAACCTTTGCAAAATATTGTTAAACGGAGACATCAAATAGGTACTTGTCAGAATGTAAGCTGACAAAACCGGAGTTGAAACCGGCACAAATTTCGGCAAAGCAAACAGCAGCAAACCCATCAGCATAAAAAATAGCAACTGACCCACTCCAATCGCAACTGCACCAGTATTCAAAGCAGTCACGTTATAATCGCGGGAAGCATCAGCACTCACCTGCAATTCTTCCGTAAAAAACTCTTGGCGGCGCAAGGAATGCAGTTTAAGTTCCTTAATTCCATCAGTAATACTGCGAAAATGCTTAAATAATATATCTTGTTCTTCTCTGGCTAAATCGAAGAATTTCCGCATTTTGCTGAGCAACAACTGCACCGTGCCAATCATCAGCACCAGAAAACTAAATACAACAACAAAAACCGTACCCGAAATCGTGCTTAAATAAGTTAAGCAGCCCACGACAACAGCGATATCAACACAGAGAAAAGGAATCAAAAATATAGTATTAGAAAGCGTTCCCACATCATCCGTGAGAGTTGCCAGCAAGCGGTTAGCACCCAACTCTTCCAAATTCCGCAAAGGAGTAGACAAAATGCCACGGCTCAAACTCAGCCGCAGATTGTAAACAGCTTCTTGAGAAAGGTAGATTAACAAAAATTGGGATACAAAGCCACTCAAAAGAGCCAAGATTGCTAATCCCGCAAAATACCAGACTAAATTCCCATTGGAATTGTCGCTGATTGCACGATTAATTAGGGAAATTAACATAGCGCTGCAACCGCCGCTGATTAAGCCTGTGAGTATGGCAATGGAAACATTTAACCAAGAAGCCTTTAACAGTAACCAAATTACATTCATCTAATTTTACTCTTAATTTAAATTTGGAAACTCACGTGCAAACCAACGAAATCCCCGACTTCTTGGTAACAATCTCGATTACTACTGAATAAATTTGATTCAGCAGTCGAGTCTCTTGATATTCGCATCCCCCAATAGCATTAATTTTCTTCTTGTACTTCCGTTTCCTGGGTTTCAAATACAACCAGCTCATAAATATCGAGCATCGACATTTGCACTTCCACTGAAGCGAAGGAAACTATTGCTGATTCTCCCTCATATTCCCGAAACAACCATTCATTTGATTCGGTTTTAATATATTGTGCGACTAAAAACTCAGATTGATTGACTAACACATATTCACGGAATTCAGGGATAGATCGATAAAACCGAAACTTATCCTCTCGATCAAAATCCTTGGTAGACTTAGAAAGCACTTCCACAATCAGCACAGGATTGAGTATTTCATCTTTCCGTCCCTCTGTGCAAACTAATTCTCCTTCAACTACCATCACATCTGGATAAGTCCCGCGTCGATACCGAGGAATCCACAACCGCAAATCGCTCATAAATGGTCTGGCATTCTTTCCCCGCAAAGCAGATTTTAAGAACGCATAAATATTACCGATGATCTGGCTGTGATTAATACTACCACCCGTCATTTTTACAATTTCTCCATCGCGGTATTCATTTCTAAACTCAGCAGTTTCCTCTAACTCCCGGTACTCATCTGGACTATAAAACTTTGCCTTACTTTGTACTAACATTGTTGCCTCTGTACTAACTTTTATCTGCGTTAATCTGCGTTAATCTGCCTACATCTGCGGTTAAAAATCATAATTATAGCGGTTCTCAAGCGTGGTGAGGTAGGCCCTATGCCCACGGAGGCCTATGCCCACGGAGGCCTATGCCCTATGCCCATGAGTACCTCATATGAGAGCTCGAAAGGCTATAACAGTATATCACAACAAAAAAGAAACGCCCAACTGCAAAGAGTCAGGCGTTTTCTACTATTTCAAAACCAGGAAAAATTAATCCCCGCGAGACACCAAATTCGAGTCAATTTTAGCAGCCACAACAGGTTGCACATGACTCAATGCCGACTGCAACATGGGAGTTTTGGTAATAGCATCATTAGCCAAATTAAACAAAGGATTCGACAAAATTCCCGCCAATGTTGTCGCCACCAAAGTGAGTACAACGCTGACTTGCAAAGGGCGCATTCCCTGAAGGTTCCAGCGAATTTCGGGATAATTTTTCACCGCGTCTGACATTTCTTGAGGTTCTTTTACAACCATCATCTTGACAACACGGATGTAGTAGTAAATCGAAACTACGCTGGTAATTAATCCCAGAATAACTAAGCCGTAAAGTCCTGCTTGCCAGCCCGCCCAGAACAGATAGATTTTGCCGAAAAATCCAGCCAGGGGCGGAATTCCACCGAGAGAAAGCAGGCAAATACTTAAGGCTAAAGTTAACAGCGGATCTTTTTGGTACAAACCTGAGTATTCGCTAATTTGGTCGGTTCCCGTCCGCAGCGAGAACAGGATGATGCAGGCGAAAGCACCCAAGTTCATAAACAGGTAAACCAACATATAAAATATCATGCTGGAGTAACCGGCTTCTGTTCCTGCAATCAAACCCAGCATTACAAAACCGGCTTGGGCGATCGACGAATAAGCCAAAAGCCGCTTCATGCTAGTCTGGGCGAGGGCAACCACATTTCCCAACACCATGCTGAGAATGGCTAAGGCCGTGAACACGAACTGCCACTGTTCGATAAGTGCGGGGAAAGCAGTTGTTAACAAGCGGATTGCTAGGGCAAAACCTGCTGCTTTGGAACCGACAGAAAGAAAGGCAACAACGGGTGTAGGAGAACCTTCGTAAACGTCAGGAGTCCACTGGTGAAAGGGAACTGCAGAGATTTTGAAGGCGATTCCGGCGATCGCAAAAACCAAAGCAATCACCAAACCGAGAGATTGACCTTCATTCACCGTAGAAAGGTTAGCCGCGATCGCACTCAGCTTAGTTTCGCCACCAGACAAGCCGTACAGCAGCGACAGCCCGTAGAGAAACACCGCCGAAGAAGACGACCCAATTAACAAATATTTCAAAGCAGCTTCATTGGAACGCGGGTCGCGTTTTGTGTAACCCGTCAGCAAATAAGACGAGATACTCAGAGTTTCCAACGAAATAAAAATCATCACCAATTCATCAGCGCCGCTGAGGAACATTCCCCCCAAAGTAGCGGTCAGCAAAATGCCGATAAATTCCGCTAAAGCGGTACCCGTTTGCAGTACATAGCGGACGGATATCAAAATAGTGACAGCCGTACTCAAAGCGATAATTCCGCGAAACACTAAACTCAAGGCATCGCTGTTAAAACCGCCCAGAAACGAGATGGTATCCGTGTTATCCCACTGCAAACACAAGGCAGCGACGGCGGCCAGCAAACCCGCAACGGCAACGTAGGGAGTCCAACCCGAGGAACTGCGGCCTACGATTAAATCGCCGACGAGAACCACCAAGAGGGTGATGATGACAATTCCCTCTGGCAAGATAGTTCCAGCATTTAGCTGGGCAGCAAGAGTAGCAAAATCCATATTTTCAGGCAGGTTGGGTAGTACAAGCCGCAAAGGCTGTAATGGGCTGTGAACTTGTAAAAATTCTTTACCAAACACAGATTGTAGCGGATTACAGCTTCGCGATCCCACTTGGGCGGGTGTTTGTTGCCGGAGAGTCGGCGGGGAGTCGGCGGGGAGTCGGCGGGGAGTCGGCGGTTGAAACCGCGTCTATACAAACAATGTCTGCCTCCGCAGACTGAAGAATTTAGAGGAATATCATGTCCTAAGAGAACTACCACAATCAGATGGGTTCGATCGTTTGGACTTTACTCAACCGTTATCGATATAGAATTACTGTACATAGATGGTTAACACAATATAGTGCTCGCCGTCTGTCAGATAAGTGATGCCCAATAATAAAAATGTAGGCACACTATCTATTAACTTTAATCTATCTTACGTTTTTTTAGGTGGAGCTACTTAGAAGATGGTTTGGGAACTGCAACGGTGGTAACACGGACATTCGGATCGAGGGCGTCACCTTGAGAGTAAATATAATCAAATGCCGATCGATCTTTAAGCATATTTGCCCGCAAAAACAGGGCGCTCCAACGGGCGATCGTTTCAATACCCACGGCTCGCTCTAAGGTAGCAGTATTGCGATCGGGCATCGCACCAGCGGGGTTATTAACATTGGTAATGCCGAAGTGATTTGCACCCATAACAGTAATCAAAGCTTTGGGTGGTGTTTGAATTTGGTCAAAGGTGCTTTGAGCTCGATCGGGCAGGGCGACACCATCGATAGATCCTTGAATCAACGCCACTGCAATGCCATCATTAGCGATGGGTACAAATTCATTAGCAATGGGATTCCGCAGGTTAGCTCCAAAAAATGCACCCGCTAATAGTTCTTTCGGGCGCGTAAATGGCTCTTGACACAAATACAATTCTGGGAGACATTTGTTAGCAATAACGGATAACCCCACTGCACCACCAAAAGAATGACCCAATAAACCAAGGCGCTGCGTATCGATAACAGACGCGATCGGAGATGTGGGCTTTGTGTTTTCGATCGCCATTTGAGACAAAACCGCCGCAATTTGCGAAGTTTCCGACGCCAAATTAGGCGGTGAAGTGGGATTGAAGGGCGAAGGGCGCAAATGATTCGGAACAACTACCACAAAGCCGTACCGCGCCACATGGCTAGCGTAATCTGAATAAAATGATTTATCTACAAGCGCACCTTGCAATAACAGTACAATGGGGAAAGAGTAATTACCCGAATTAAGATCGGATGGTTTAGGATAATAAATATCAGCTAAATCGTTATTAGCAGATATAGTCGTACTGTAAAAGCTAGTTTCTTTAAATGGCGGTGCATAATCGATTGTTGTGGCAAGGACTTTGCCCCCAAGGACAACCAACGCAGCAATTGCACAAACAATTGCTAGGGTTTTTACGGAAAAAAGATCGGGGTTTAAATTCATCATTATTTTGGGTTTGAGAGTGCGTGCATAAGCTACTAAAAAAAAGCAATTTGGCGACTTGCCATTAAGGGAAATTTGTGTAAAGATTGCAAATCATAATGATATCATGTCCCCTCGACCGCAATTTTTGTAGGGGCGGGTTCACCCACAATACCTGCCAATAATTGACAATCTCAAAAACCCGCCCCGACCGGGATATTATGGTTAATCGATCGGGCATGATATGACTCCTAAATAAACACGATTCACGATTTTAGACCCTTTTTGACTACTTTTATTTTAGCGTGGATTATACCCCGACCAAATCTGCTTTAAAAAAAACCTTTTTTAGAGTGGTAAATCGGAATTTCGACGGCTAATGTCGCCCCTTGATCCGGTATCGAAAAACAACGGAGTTGCCCCCCGTGGTTGTCCACTACAATAGTATAGCTAATCGATAACCCCAACCCCTTTCCTTGACCCACTTTCTTCGTTGTAAAAAATGGCTCAAATATGCGTTGTTGAATATCTTCGGTTATGCCGGGCCCATTATCAGTAATATAAATACCCACTTGAAAGTCGGAGAGTAATTTCGTGCAAATAGTAATAGTAGGGATTGGGCTGGTATCATCTACATCATTTGCCAAACATTTTTGGGATTGCAACGCCTCAATCGCATTAGTCAGAACATTCATAAAAACCTGATTAATTTGCCCTGCGTAGCATTCTATCTTTGGCAGATCCTCATACTCTTTTACCACTTTAATTATCGTTTGGTCTGCTTCATCTTTCAGCCGATGCTGCAAAATCATCAGCGTACTTTCAAGCCCTTCATGGATATCTACCGCTTTCAACTCAGCTTCATCGAGGCGGGAAAAATTCCGTAGCGAGTGCACTATTTCTCCGATTCGGTCAGCTCCTATGCTCATAGAAGCAATTAGCTTCGGCAAGTCATTCCTGAGAAAAGTGAAATCGATTGCCTCCAGTTGTTCCTGGATAGCTGCTGTGGGATTGGGGAAATCTTCTGCGTAGAGTTGCACCAGCCTCAGCAAATCTTCAGTGTACTCCCTTACGGGCGAGAGGTTCCCTTTAATGAAGCTAATCGGATTGTTAATTTCGTGAGCTACTCCTGCTACAACATTCCCCAAACTTGACATTTTCTCGCTTTGGATGAGTTGAGCTTGTGCATTTTGTAACTGTTGTAGAGCCAGCTCTAGTTCTTGGGCTTTCTCTCGCTCTTTAGCCTCTGACTCCTGCAATCGCGCATTTTGCTCGTGCAATTTTTTTTGCAAACGCTGAAGAGTTAGTTGATTTTCGACACGAGCTAAAACTTCTTCTAAATGAAATGGCTTGGTGATGTAATCTACTCCTCCAACAGCAAAGGCTGTGACTTTATCCAACACTTGATCTAGGGCGCTCAAGAAAATAACTGGAATACCCGAAGTTCTGCCATCCGCTTTTAAATGTTGGCAAACTTCGTAGCCATTCATCTGGGGCATCGTGATGTCGAGCAAAATTAAATCTGGTGGGGTTGAACGTGCTGCTTTTAATGCCATTTCCCCGTTTATTACGCCCCGAACTTTATATCCTTTGTCGCTCAACATAGTGGATAAAAGACGCAGGTTGTCTGGGGTATCGTCCACCACTAAAAGATTTGCAACATGAGATTCTAATTGCTGGCTGTTCATGGAATATTTTCTTCAGTTAAGTTAGTAATTTTATCAAAACGAAAGTTGTTAGCCCAATCAGCGATAGCCTCCGCAAAAGAAGTATTAGATTCAGGAATTGCGGCGACCAAACTTAAAATCAGCTCTGCATCAGCATCGATAGCTGCTTGATGTAACTGTATCACCCACTCCGCAGGCATTGTCCCCAAAGTTGTCCTTAAATTTTCAGTTTTTTCCCCTTCTTTTACACTCAAGTCTTGACCCTCAAGCTGAGATAATGTAAAGTTCGGTAAATCTTCATAGATATACTGTACCCCTAAATGTTCAGCCATTTTGGCAAAAATAACTTCTTCTTGGAAAGGCTTGCTCACAAAATCGTCACAGCCTGATGATAAAACAATGGCTCGCTCCTCCTCAAAAGCGCTAGCGGTCAACGCAACAATCGAGGTAGCCTCATCTTGAATCTTGGCTTTAATTTGTCTGGTGGCCTCATACCCATCTATCACAGGCATTTGCATATCCATCCAAATTAGGTGGGGTTTCCAAGTTTCCCAGATTGTAATAGCTTCTTGACCATTTACTGCTTCGCGTACCTCCAAGCCAAGCGGTTCGAGAACATTAACCAATAGCAAACGGCTCTCCCATTTATCATCAACCACCAAGATGCGATACGAGGGTTGGTTGGGTTCTAAACCAATTACCCGCCTTCTTGATTGTCGAGGTTGAATTTCAGCCATATCAGGGGAGCTAATTTGGATATCAAAACTAAAAGTTGTTCCTCGATTCAAGGTACTGCTGACGGTAATGTCTCCTCCCATCAGTTGTACGAATTGTCTGCTGATGGGTAAACCCAAGCCTGTTCCTTCTTGAGATTTCCGACCTGCGTCAGTTTGCACAAAAGCCTTAAATAGAGAATCTAGCTCAGTAGGAGCAATGCCGTAACCAGTGTCTTCCACTTCAAACGTAAGAGTCCGTGGTTCGTTGTCTATGGGGGACTTTTGTTTCGCACTAATTGCTGCAACCCGAAGCGTTACACTTCCCTTTGTAGTAAACTTTATCGCATTTCCTAGCAGATTAATCAAAACTTGACGCAATTTACTTTCGTCAGTTTTTACATACTGAGGAATGTTAGAACTGATGTGCCAACTGAGCTGTAAACCTTTAGAATCAGCTTTGAGTTTGAGCATTTCTTCGAGAGAATGGAGCAAATGATACAGGTCAAAGCTAGTAGGATTTAAGGTAATCCGACCTGCCTCGATTTTAGACATTTCCAGCACGTCATTAATCAGCGTCAGCAAATGCTCGCCAGAACGACTAATGATGCCAATCTGTCCCTGCTGTATGTGAGAAAGGGATGAGTCGCGGGCTAACACTTGGGTAAAGCCGAGAATTGCATTGAGGGGAGTTCGCAATTCGTGACTCATTTTTGATAAAAATTCGCTTTTAGCCTTGTTAGCCGCATCTGCTACTTCTTTGGCTTGTTGTAAGGCTGCCTCTGCTTTTTTACTTTCCGTAATATCGCTTGCTGTGCCAGTTATTCCTAGAATATTTCCCTCGGAATCCCGCACTACAATTGAATTAAGCCGGAGATTGATAGGTCTGCTGTCTTTAGCTAAGTGTATAGTTTCATACTGAAAGACGGACTCTCCGTTCAGCATACGTTGGAATATCTCGTGATCTTTGGGAAGTTGTTGAGGTGGTTTGAAATCAGTGAATTTTCGCCCTATCATTTCTTCAGGGCAGTAGCCAAAAATCTGTTGGACGGCAGCGTTGACGAAGGTATAACGCCCTTCAGCATCAACTGACCAAATCATATCCTGCGATGTTTCAACTAAGTCACGGTATTTAGCCTCGCTTTCTTTGAGCGCTTCTTCTACCCTTTGACGATCGGTAATGTCGTTAGTGACTAAGAGAATACACGCTTCTCCACCCAGCTCAATAATATCTGCTGATACCAGCATCTTCCTCACCTCGCCTGCGGAAGTACGGCAATCGAATTCCTGATTGCGAAGCACTCCTGATTCTTGCAATAGCTGTTTGTATCTGTCACATTCTTCTAAATTAACCCAAAAATTCAACTCACTTGCTGTAAAACCAATTACCTGTTCGCGAGAGTAACTAAAAGTGCTGAGGAAACTGTCGTTCACTTCGATGTAGCGTCCATCTGCAAACCGGGCGATCGCGATCGGGTTAGGACTGGAACGAAAGGCTTTAGAAAACTTTTCCTCAGACTTGCCCAAGGCTCTTTCTGTCTGCATCCTAACAGCGATTTCCTGTTGCAATTCTTGCGTTCTTTCTATAACCTTACGTTCCAGCGTTCGCGAGTATTCCCCTAATTGATCGTAAAGTTGAGCATTCTCAATGGAAATAGCAATTTGGGCAGATAAAAGTTTTAACAATTCTAGGCGATCGGTAGTAAAAGCCCCTTCAGTCAGGTTATTTTCCAAATAAAGAATGCCAGTCAGCTTACCTTGGTGCAGCAGAGGAGTACAAAGAATAGACTTCGGTTGAGTGGCTGCAATATAAGGATCGCGGGTAAATTGTCCCTCTTGGGCCGCATTATTTAACACCACATTTTCCTGGGTGCGAATCACATAATTGGCGATCGCACAAGCCAGCAAAGGAGTGCCCCCAGAAGCTGCTATCGGATTGAGAGGAAGCGATTGCAGCACACTAACTTCATCCTCCTGCACCGAACCTTCCGCCTCTAGCGCCCAGTTTCCCGCTTTTTCTAAAATCAAAAAACCTTTTTGTGCCCCCGCATTCTCGATCGCAATTTTCATCAATCTTTCCAGCAACCTACTCAAAACTATTTCACCCGAAATCGCGCTCGTTGCTTTCATCACCGTAGCTAAATCTAGCGTCTCACCCAAATTGCTGCTAGTAGTCGCCGTCGTTGTGCGGTTAACCTTTGTTTGAGTAGTTGTCTTCCCTGATGTTCTCACTATTAATTGGGGATACTTTTCCTCCAAACTCTCAACTTTACGTTTAGCCCCCCAGTATTGGTAGCCATAGTGGGCTTTAGTCAGGTAGATGTGGGCAAATTCTTCTTTATCTTTCCCCAACCAGAACTTAGCAGCCAGCTCCGCCGCCAGCGCTTCATTCTGAATAAAATCATGCTCTCTAGCCTCAGCTATCGCGCGATCGTACAAATCCATCGCCGACAAATCTCGACCTGAAATTCTCGCCATTTCTGCCGCCACTAGCGAGAATTTATGTGCAAAACTTTCCGAGCAGTTGTCCGCCCAAACTTTGATTTGTTTCTGATTAGCTTCTAATTGCTGCCAGTAATCTTGTCGCTCCGATTCAGAAACCTCTGAATACAGAGCCGTTAAGATCAGACAACGGTAAAAATAATGGTGAGCACTAGAAATATGGCCCATCAAATAATCAATCAGCTCTGCCGCGCGTTCAGATGCTTCTAGCGCCTCACTATACTGTTCGTAAAGATAGAAAGTCTGCGCCTTTAAAACATAAAACTCACACAGCGCTGCCATGCTTTTACGGTCATAAAAATTTTCTAAATGCTCTTTTTCGCTAACTTCATCCTCTTCACCCATCAGATTTAAAATTGCTATCTTATTAGCAATAATAATATCAATAGCCCAGAAATTTTTAGTGTGATAGCAAAAATGGAGCGACTTGCCAATATCTTCCAAAAGACTATTCAAATTCATGCCTTGGAAGAAATAGGTAATGGTTTGAAACATCCGGTTATAACCCGTCCATTGCAAATTCCCCGATTGCAAGCCAACTTTATAACCTTCGTTATTAATTTCAGCCGTAGTTTTGAGCGGTCTCACCCAGCAGTTTAAGTAATTGGCAAAAATCACACTATCTTGGCAGTTTTGAGACAA